>CAJOKY010000217.1 GCA_905235425.1 uncultured Selenomonadaceae bacterium | reverse complement strand
GGTTCCACCTGTTCCCATTCCGAACACAGAAGTTAAGCACTCATACGCCGATGGTACTGAGCCGGAGACGGCTTGGAAGAGTAGGTATTCGCCGATTAATAAAAGAATCTCCGTTGCAGACGGGGATTTTTTTGTACCCAAATTTATCTTTTAAACAAAATTCTATAACTAAAATAAAAAAAGGCATTGCTAATTTTCAGAAAACATTATAATATTAGACGAAAAATATTTGGGGAGGTTTTGCAATGTTTAAAAAGACGAAAATTATTTGCACTCAAGGTCCTGCCACTGACGGCGAAGGTATTATCGAACAGCTGATTTTGAACGGTATGAACTGCGCGCGTTTCAATTTTTCACACGGCACCCATGAAGAGCATCAAAAACGCATTGACGCGGTTAAGGCGGCGGCTAAGAAGACGGATCGCGTAATTTCGCTTATCCTTGATACAAAAGGTCCTGAAATGCGTCTCGGCGAATTTGCAGAAGGTAGCGTTCAGCTTACGGCGGGAAATAAATTCGTACTTACGCAGTCGGATGATCCGGGCGACGAAACTCACGTTTCTGTAAGTCACAAACTGCTTTACACCGAAGTCAAGGCGGGCGATAAACTCCTTTTGAGTGACGGGCTTGTTGAGTTACAGGTTGATGAAATTGTTGGCAAGGATATTCATACGACGATTTTAAATTCCGGCAAAATGAGTACGCGTAAACGTGTTGCCGCGCCAGGCGTTGCTCTCGGTCTTCCCGCAATTTCTGAACAGGACGAAAAAGATATCATTTTCGGCATTAAAAATCATATGGATTTCGTGGCGGCAAGCTTTATACAGCGTGCGTCCGACGTTGAGGAAATTCGTAAGCTTATCGCGCGTCACGGCGGGCAAATGGAGATTATCCCTAAAATCGAAAATCTTGCCGGCGTTCAAAATATCGACGACATTATTGCAGTTTCCGACGGAATTATGGTTGCACGCGGCGATTTGGGAGTTGAAATTCCTGCTGAAGAAGTACCGATTATTCAAAAAGATATTATTAAAAAATGCAACGCGGTAGGTAAACCCGTCATAGTCGCAACGCAGATGCTTGAATCAATGACCGTCAATCCTCGTCCTACACGTGCGGAAGTTTCAGACGTCGGCAACGCCATTTGGGACGGCGCTGATGTCATTATGTTAAGCGGTGAAACGGCTAGCGGCAATTATCCCGTCGAGGCGGCGGCTACAATGTCAAAAATTGCTCAGCGCGTTGAAGAGTCGATAGAGTACGAAACAGTTTTTATGAATCGCGGTATCGGCAAAAAATATTCGCAGACTGACGCCATTTCTCACGCCACTGTACAGCTTGCCTACGAACTCAACGCGGCGGCAATTATCACGCCTACAAAATCCGGCTACACTACTCGCAGTGTTTCAAAATATCGCCCTCAAGCTCCGATTATTGCGTTTACGCCGAATCAGACTTTAGCACGGCATTTGAATTTACGTCGCGGCGTCGTAGCCATTCCAAATGTACCGATTCTTGAACAAGACGAACTTGCCGAGTATGCAAAGAAAAACGCGGTTGAACGCGGTATTGTAAAGGAAGGCGATATCGTGGTTATGACAAGCGGTATAAAGTACGGCATGGGCGGTACGAGCGCCATTCAAATGCTTACCGTTTAAACGGCGCTACAGGCGATTTAACGGCGGTTAGCTATCATTTACAATAAAAATATAAAACACCGACTTAAAGACGATTTACAGGCGTTGTAGGCGGTTTTAATCGTATTTAAATCGGTGTTGACATTGTACTTTACTGTTAATTATTTTTTTCACGCGGCATGGCAGTTTTCATCGCGTCGCGTAAACTTTCGATCGGAAATAATTTTATGTTCGCTGAAGATTGTAACTTCGACACTTCGGCGAAATTTTTTTTTGGCAAAATTATATTTTCAAATCCCATTCTCGCGGCTTCTTCTACGCGCTGTCGTGATTTTGAAACTGCGCGGACTTCGCCGCTTAAACCTACTTCACCGAAAATTGCACATTGCGGCAGAAGTTTTCTGTTGGCAAAACTCGACGCCAACGCTATGGCAAGGGGTAAATCGGTAGCCGGTTCATCAATTTTTATTCCGCCTGCCGTTTTTATATAAACGTCACAAGAACCTATGCTTAGGTGTACGCGCCTTTCCAGCACGGCAAGCAAAAGTTGTATTCGCTTTATATCAACTGAATCACTTGTCCTGCGCGGCGGCATAAACGGCGTGGGTGCTACAAGCGCTTGAATTTCAACTAAAAGCGGTCGCGTACCCTCAACAGTCGGTACAATAACACTGCCGATATCTTCAGCCTTATCCGGCAGAAAAAGTTTTGACGCGTCGGGTACGTCTTCAAGACCGCTGTCACGCATTTCAAATAAACCAACTTCAGACGTTGCGCCAAAACGATTTTTTATAGCACGCAGTACGCGAAAATCGGCGTTGCGTTCACCTTCAAAAAATAAAACCGTGTCAACAATATGCTCCAATACGCGAGGACCGGCAAGGTTACCGTCCTTCGTGACGTGACCAATTATAAACGTAGTTACGCCGTTGCTCTTTGAAAGCCGCATTAAACCTGCGGAGCATTCGCGTACCTGCGAAACACTGCCAGGCGCACTTTCAATATCAGATTTGTAAATCGTCTGAATTGAATCCACAATCAAAAGATCCGGCGAAATTTTTTCTACGTGTTGCGTTATTCGTTCAAAATTATTTTCCGCGCAGATATAAAGTTCGTCGGCAAGCGCGTTTAATCTTTCAGCACGCATACGAATTTGACGCGCACTTTCTTCGCCGGTTATGTAGAGTACGCGCCTTTCATTTCGTGCTACATACGCACATACAGCAAGCGTTAAGCTGGATTTACCTACGCCGGGATCTCCCGCAATTAAAATTATTGAACCGGGTATCAAGCCGCCGCCTAAAACTCGATCCAATTCGCCTGATCCTGTAGAAAAGCGCGGCAGTTCCGTTAAATCCACTTCAGCTATTCTGCGCGGCAATTCGTAGGCAGTGGTTAAGGCGTGTTTCGGTTTAACGTCCTCCACAGCCTCTTCAACAAGCGTATTCCAATTTCCGCACGACGGACAGCGACCAAGCCATTTGACAGACTCCGCGCCGCATTCTTGACATACATATTTTATTTTTGTTTTAGCCATTACAAAGCCTTTACTAAATCAAAAGTACCCGCCATTACACCGAATCTTTCCGAAAGCAAACTCATACCGTCAATATAATCAATATCCTTGACGAGACCGTTTTTAATAAGCACTTCATTGATAGCGCGAAAATCAGGAACGAATAAGTAGAAAAATTTTCTACCCTGCGCCTCTTTCAAAGAAATTATCATTTTTGCAAAAGCATCTTGAGAATCGAAAACAATTATTTCTTCGTCTTCATCAATATTAAAAATTTGCTTAATACTTTCGATATTGGCGGGCTGAATAAAAAATGCGCGGCGTTTTTTCGACATTAAAATTGACAATCTCAAGGCGGTATCTTTAAGGTCATTATATATTTTTCTTGCACCTTCGCCTACATTAAAAAAAGCTGTCACGTTGAACCACGGGGTTTTTGCAAAATATTTGAACCAGAGCTTATTAAAATTATCGCGTCCATCCATGCGCAAAGACTGACTGACATAATGATAAATAGCCGGTTTTGTATCTGCAGTTACACGACGCTCAAAAGGTATCCAGCAGTTATATTTAGCCGGCATATGCAGATAATTTTTGCCGAAACAATAATTCAAAACATCTTGATCAAAATAATCGCAGTTTGTATTTTGCGCGATATAATTGCAGCCTTCGTCAATCACATTGGGATTTTCACGCCAATAATTTAAATTGATAATCAAAACCGCAGCGGCAAGATACTCTGTATATTTCAACATTCCGGACGTAACCAAATTATGCGCCCAATACATACCCTCGTGTTTTATGCCCAAATCGAACTCGGCAACAGCGCCCAAAGGCGTACCCCCCCCCCTTTTTCTCAAGGTAGAAGTCGACAAATTCTTTAATATCCAAATTAACGATTATATCGGAATCCAAGTATACAAGGGTATCGACATGATTCGGCAATAAATCAGCGGCTAAAATTCTATATACTGTTCCAATGGTAAATCTGTTGAACATTGCGGCAGACGACATCATTTTCCGAATACGTTCAATTTTATCCGCGCAGATTTGCTCAACATTGTAGAAATTAATTTTTTGTTTGTAACTTTTTGCCAACGCTAAAAATTTGTCGCGATTATCATCAGTAAGCGTATCATCATGCAAAATGTGCGCCGTAACTTTAGACTTTGTATTAGCAAAAATCGACGCTATTGTAGTTCCGGT
>CAJOKY010000216.1 GCA_905235425.1 uncultured Selenomonadaceae bacterium | reverse complement strand
TCCCTAATCCCTAATCCCTAATCGCTAATCACTAATCACTAATCACTAATCACTAATGGCTAATGGCTAATCCCTAATCGCTAATAGCTAATGGCTAATAGCTAATCGCTAATCACTAATGGCTAATCACTAAAATGACACAAAAAAATTTCGTTCATCTTCACGTACACACAGAGTACAGCTTATTGGACGGTGCGGCTAGAATTGACAAGTTGCTTGACCGAGCCAAAAGTTTTAATATGCCTTCCATTGCAATGACCGATCACGGCACAATGTACGGCACGATTGCTTTTTACAAGGCGGCAGTTAAACGCGGCATTAAACCGATTATCGGCTGTGAAGTTTATCTCGCACCCGAATCACGCTTTGACCGCGAATCTACCGATGGAAAATATTTTCACCTTGTACTGCTTGCCGAAAATAACAAAGGCTATAAAAATTTAACTAAGCTTGTAACTCTTGCATCGCTTGAAGGCTTTTACTACAAGCCGCGCGTCGACAAAGAAATTTTACGCAAATATCACGACGGCATCATTGCACTAAGCGCCTGCGTAAACGGCGAAATTCCGCGTGCTATTTTAGCTGACGATTATCCCCGCGCCGTTGAAATTGCCAAAGAGTATATTGATATTTTCGGACGTGACAATTTTTATTTTGAAATTCAAAATCACGGGCTGGAAAGTGAAAAAACTGTACGTGAGGCGCTTATAAAAATGTCGCGTGAATTAGATATCCCGCTTGTTGCAACAAACGATCTTCACTACGTCAATCAAAGTGACAGCACGGCGCACGAAGTACTTTTGTGTCTGCAGATGAATACTACTTTCAACGACACCAAAAGATTTAAATTCCCTTCCGACGATTATTATTTAAAATCTGCCGAGCAAATGTATGAACTTTTTGCCGATATTCCTGAGGCTTGCGAAAATACGCTGAAAGTTGCCGAACGTTGCAACGTCACTTTCAATTTTGGTGAACTTCATATGCCGTTTTTTGAAATTCCCGAAGGCTACGCCAATGATTCAGATTATCTGCGCGAAATTTGCAGGAAAAAAATTTATGAACGTTACGATATGCCGGACGATAAAATTTTTGCGCGTATGAATTACGAATTGGACGTTATAAAAAATATGGGCTATGACGGCTATTTTTTAATCGTGCAAGATTTTATTAACTTCGCGAAAAGTCAAGGCATTGCAGTAGGACCGGGACGCGGCTCGGCGGCAGGAAGTATTGTTGCTTATGTGTTGGGTATTACTGAAATTGATCCGCTGAAATTTGATTTACTCTTTGAACGCTTTTTAAATCCCGATCGCGTCACAATGCCGGATATCGACATAGATTTTTGTTACCGACGCCGTGACGAAGTTATAGATTACGTCAAAGAAAAATACGGTGAAAAAAACATCGCGCAGATTATCACTTTCGGTACAATGGCGGCAAAAGCGGCAGTTCGTGACGTTGCACGTGTTTTAGGTCAAAGCTACACCAGAAGTTCTGCAATAGTCGACGTAATGCCAAATGAACTGAATATCACGCTTGATAAGGCGCTGGCAACTTCAAAAAAACTTAAAGCCGCGTATGATACCGATAAAGTTGTTGTTAAAGATGAGCTACAGGATGCGCCTGTCAAAAAAATTATTGATCTTGCAAAGGAGCTTGAAGGTTTACCGCGCCATGCATCGGTACACGCCGCCGGCATAGTCATTTCAAATTTGCCGTTACATGAATATTTGCCGTTACAAAATTTGAAAGGCACAATCGTCACGCAGTTTGATAAAGATAAAATTGAAGAGCTCGGACTTTTGAAAATGGATTTTCTCGGACTGCGGACGCTTACCATAATTGCCGACACGGTGAAAGAAGTTAAAGAGAATTACGGCGTGGAAATTGACGTTGAAAAAATTCCTCTTGACGATGAATTAACCGCGCAGATGTTGACACGTGGAGAGACCGGCGCAGTATTTCAAATGGAGTCGCCGGGTATGACAAAACTTGTACGCGATTTAAAGCCTACGTGTTTTCAAGATTTAATACCGACAATCGCGTTATTTCGACCCGGACCTTTGGGCAGCGGCATGGCAAAAGATTTTGTTGACGGCAGACATGGACGCAGAAAACCTACCTACCTGCACCCAAAACTTGAACCGATTCTGCGCGAAACTTTCGGCGTAATTTTGTACCAAGAACAAGTTATGCAGATAGTACAAGCGTTAGCCGGTTTTACATTGGGACAAGCTGATTTACTGCGTCGCGCCATGTCGAAGAAGAAAGCTGATATCATCATTGCGCAGAAGGAAAATTTTTTGAAAGGTTGCAGGACAAACGGCGTTGATAAAATTTTGGCTGAAAAGATTTTCGGACTGCTTGAAAAATTCGCGGACTACGGCTTTAACAAATCTCATTCGGCGGCGTATGCATTTTTGGCGTGGCAGACGGCGTATCTTAAGGCTCATTATCCTGCCGAATATATGGCGGCAACTCTTTCAAGCGTTATGGACTCCGATAAAATTAAAGACTACTTTGAACTGACAAAGCGAATGGGCATAAAAATTTTACCGCCCGATATAAATTCAAGCGGAGTTAGTTTTCATACCAAGCATATTGACGGCGTACCTACGATTTACTTTGCACTTTCGGCAGTCAAAAGTATCAGCGAAGATTCTATTAAATATCTTGACACGTTACGTAAAAGTACCGGTGAATTTCATTCGCTTACCGAATTTTGTTCAAAAGTCGATTTAAAAATTTTTCACCGTCATTACATAGAAAATCTGATTAAGTGCGGCGCCTTTGACAGCATTAACCAAAATAGAAAGGCGTTATTGGCATTTTTGGATAAAGCGATTAACACAGGCAGAAAAGTTCAGACAAAGGGCGTTATGTTCGGCGAAGATTTATTACAAGCTCAGCTTCAAGAAGAATTTACAGCATCGGCAGAGGAATTCAATTCAGAAAAAGAAAAACGCGCCTTTGAAGAAGAAACACTTGCATTTTACATTACAGATCCTTTAGACAATTTTAATTATTTTCTTTCTAACTTTAAAAGAATCAGCGAAGTTAAAGCATTGCCGGAAAAATCTGTCGTGAAAATCGGCGGTAGGGTTACGAGTTGCCGTAAAACCAAAACAAAACACGGTGACTTTATGGCATTCGTAACGCTTGAATATTCTGCAGAAAGTATAGAAGTCGTAATTTTTCCAAACGTCTACCAAACTTGCGTCAATTACCTTGAGGAAGATAGCGGTTGGATCGTCGAAGGTAAGACAGAGTCTTCAAAAGGCAAGGTTGCGATTGTGGCGGATAAGGTAATGAAGATTGAAGATTATATGCCGTCCGTTTATATAAAGTTTGATGATGATGTTGACGCCGATAAAAAATTGGCGCTAAAAAAAATATTCGCCGAAAATCAGGGCGAATGTGCGATTTATATTCAGCAAGCCGGTAAATGGTTTCATACCAAAAAGCACGGTAAACTTTCTGCAAGTGACACCGTTTTAAAAGCGTTACAAGATTTACTCGGTGTCGATAACGTAAAATTTTATTAGGGAACAGGGATTAGGGAGTAGGGAGCAGGGAGCAGGGAGTAGGGAGTAGAATTAAAAAACTACTGACTACTCACTACTCACTACTTACTAAAACTCAAACAACATAATTTGATTAGTCTCCGCCATACCGTCAAGACTGCCATGCTTTTTCAGCACTTCAACGGCAGTTCTATTTATTTTGGCGCGTCGTGTTAAATCTTGTATCGAAGAAAATTTGCCGTCCTTACGCACCTGTGCAATGCTATGCGCCGCAACAGTACCAAGTCCCGTGAGTGAAGACAGAGGCGGCAGAAGTTTTTGTTCATCTTCCAACACAATAAATTTTTCAGCGTCCGATTTATACAAGTCAACATGCTTTACGCCTATGCCGCGCAGAAACATTTCATAAGCTACCTGCAACACTGCCAATTTTTCCGTTTCCTTAGCGTCAAGCTTTTTTTCGTACGAAAGATTTTCAAGATGTTCAATTTGCAGTTTAACCGAGTCTTTACCCTTTACAATTTCGTCTGCATCAAATTCATCTGCGCGAATTGAAAAATATGCCGCATAATAAGCCATAGGATAATGAACTTTACAATAGGCAATGCGATAAGCCATCATAACGTAGGCAGTAGCATGAGCGCGCGGGAAAAGATATTTAATCTTTTGGCATGCGTCAATGTACCAATCGGGTATCCCCTTCTCCTTAAGCATTTCAACTTGATCCGGATTAATGCCTTTGCCCTTTCTTACGCTTTCCATAATTTTAAACGCCGTCAACGCCTCAACGCCGTTATGAATCAAGTACATCATAATATCATCACGCGCAGAAATGGCATTTTGCAATTTACAAGTTCCATCTTTAATAAGGTCCTGCGCATTGCCCAGCCATACGT
>CAJOKY010000215.1 GCA_905235425.1 uncultured Selenomonadaceae bacterium | reverse complement strand
AACTTCCGGCGTAACAAATATTATCAATGATATACATAATATCACCTCATCGGAGGAATTTTATCAAAATGTTCACCACGTACAGCCAAATTCCACGCTTTATATGCTTCTTCCTCGTGAAAAGCCAGCCATCCTTGAACAATTTTCAACTGTTTATGCGGTAACGAACCCGCCTCTAAGCGTTAGCGTAGGCGGTTGGGAGGAATGCCGCCACTTTTACCTATAACTGTATTGCCAACTATTATTGTGACATATTAACTCTAACTGGCTAAGCGGTATCTGCGTATAACTTTTGTTAATCGGCTTTATATACTCTTCGTACACATCCCTAACTCTGGCACTCAGTCCCGTAAAGCCGCTTATCCAACCTACCTTGCCTTTGTACCTCACACAATCATTGAGTTTCCAACCTCTGATTGCCTTCGTATTCTTCGCATTTCGTTTTTGTGTCACGTTTGGAGATTTTCTACCCTTGCGCGCAATTGATTCATGCAACGAACGTTTCTTCTTGCGAAATTGTTTCAGATAAAAATATCCTTCTGCATTTTCTTTAAGAGATTCTATTCCGCTGATAACTATTGCGTCGTTATAATGCGTCTTCGCCAGACCAAAATCTTTTCGTCGCGGCGTCGTCTCTGAACCGTAAGTTATTATTGCTAAAGGATATTTTCTAAACGTCCACAATCTCAAAATATTCATGAATGGTGGCTCTTTATACTGCATGACTTTTTTATTTTCAGCCTGCCATTTGTACAAAATGCCTCCCGTCTGATGATTCGCGTGAGTGTGACAATCTACGCAGACTGTAATTAAATTGTCCGCCTTGTCACTTCCGCCGTTGCTCCGATATTTTATGTGGTGCGTTTGTAAAATTTTATCCTTAGACCCACAAACTTGACAGATATAATTGTCACGTGCGAAGACAAAATATCTTACATCATAGTAACCGTAGCATTGTCCACGTTGATAATCCACTCCGCTTATCTCTGGATTTATCATTTTCGCTGTGTCAAACTTTCCTACCTCAATGTGAAGTTCTGATTTAGGCAACAGTGAAACAAATTTGTCTATCCAGAAAAATGTTGCATTGATTCGCGCTTGCAAACTCGGTGGTAACCAATCTTCTGTTTTTCTACGATTAAGGAAACGCGGCTGACGATAACGAATTTTGCGATTGCGTCTACTTCTTCTAAGTGTAGCACGCGCCGTTAATAATTTGCTTATAGATTTTTGCACTTTTGATTGATGTCTAAGCTCAATCTCTCCTTTGATTAAAACTTTGTTGCAAGACATGACTGCAATTCCTATGTGAACTGCGCCTTCGTCCACTCCAACGTGAATTTCTTGGACTGCTTCACCTGTCGCATATTGAAGTTGAATTGTAAACGGCTTGTAGCCGATAATCGTTGCTTTTCTTTTTCTAAGCAAAATTTGAGCTTTACGTTGAGAGCAAGGCATTAAGTTTTTGCCTCGCATAGATTTGACGAATACTCTCAAGATTCGTCCCTCCTTTCGGAGTGTGTTGCCCTTCGCCAATGTTATAGTCGCTTATCTGAAACGTCAGACTGTCCTCAGGTTGACTGTTCCTACTCATCAGAACTGTTTACAGAGCCTGCACAGAGCTACGGATTAGAGCATCGTCCGTAGGTGTGATAACGATAATAACGTAGTCTTTCGACTTAGGCTAGTCAATCATGGCTTTTCAAGCCCCCGCCTCTATAGGCGGTTCAAATTTGCCATTATCATCATCGCGCGGGGCGGGTGACCGCCGAGCAAATTAATCTTTTTCTGCGTGATATAAAGCGCCTTTTTAATTTTGGTAGGAGTATATCCATTTGAATTTAGCAGAGCCTTATTTTTAACGGCGTAATTTCCGACTTCGTTTATTTCGGCGCCGGTTATGTCTTTGCGCGGATTTTTAAGCGTCATATAACGGACGCGGCGGTCAGGGAACTGCCAATAAAGCCTTAAAAAATCCCTGCCAAAAGGAAATGGCTCGTGCCAATCGGGGTCGTCGGGGTCAAATTCGCCGTCGTCGTCATCGCCGGGATTGGGATTATACGGCTTGACGGCGGAATTGCGAATATATTTCTGCCAATACGCATAAAACCACGCCTCCCATTTGTACCACCACCAATCATCAGAATCATCAATTTCAGCGGCAATTTCGGTATAAGTGCTGTCCTGTAACCAATTTGTCACGACAAGCTGAGAGCGCCATTTTACGCTTTCAAAAGAATCATAATCGACATTGACTTTTGACGCGTCCAAAGTCTTTTCTGCAATGGAAAGTGCATTAATCGGCGTTTCAAAATCGGCATAATCTATTGTATCCTGCACTACATTTACCGCAGGCATACCGACAAAAAGCTCATTTTGATAGTGATTATAAAATTTTAAGCTGAACTCCAAATGCGCCGGCAAATATTCAAAAAGCGCTTGAAATAATTCCTTCCAATGGTACGCCGAGTTTTCCAAAATCAGCTTAATTTCATTTTGCCCCAATTCTTCAACGCCCGCCGAACCTTTTTCCATAAAATTTTCCATTAACTTTATGGTATTTTTCACGGTCATTGTATCGGCGCCGCGCAATTTTTGACGTGCTACCGCTTTACGAAGTTCAAAAGACTGCCCTTCTTCCGGCGTTATCCCTAAAAATTCTTCCCAATCAGAAAGTCCCCACGTTGACGTTTCCAAGAAAAATTGGCGTGCAATATCCACTAATTTTAATCGGTATTGCTCGTGTTCCCAAGACAGCGTATCTTCTGATTTTTTAAAGGTAGGGTCTTTAGACAAAAATGGCGGCAGATACCTTAGCAAATCTACAGGCATTTTGCGCATAAAATAAAAAGTGTCGCCGCGCATTTTTAAACCCCCCTTTCAAAAATTTAGCCGGTTATCGTCTGCACTACCGTAAATTCCACTTTTCCAAGACGCGGAATTTGTTCAATCGTCAAAGGTATATCTTCATACAAGCCGCTAAGCCGCATTGAATCATATTCGTAATCCGTCGCACCGCCTTCAACCACAATGCAACTGCCAATCATCGCCCTTGACACAACACCTGCGGGAATTTCAGTGACTTGGCTATAATCGGAAACAGCCGTGTAGTCAATAAAACGGCACAACATAAGCTTTTTGAAATAAGTCATCACGCCTTCTTTAAAAGCGTCCATATCGATTGTGCCCGTGATATTTGCCTTGATATCAACCGTGACCGGCTCGGCGGCACTAACCGTAACAATCGCGCCAATCGGACGTTTCGCCTCAATGTTAGCCGCAACTCTTTCAATCAGCTCGTCATTTGGGCTTTCAAAGTTTGAATCTACAATAACCACTTTGACAGTGCCGGCTCCGTTCCAACACCGAATACAGCTTGCCGCACCGACGCCGCTAACTTCCAAACTCCAATTAATGTAATGTCTCGGGCATCCGCTTGTCGCAGGATAACGCACATAAATCAAATACCTGTCTTTTAAAGTGGCGTCGTCTTCTTCGTCGTAGCCGTCAACCGTCGGCTCGGAATTTGTGACACTTTGAATACCGGCAACGTTCATCGGAATGAGATTAATCGCGCCTGCAGAGACATTTCCGCTTTCTCCTGCCTCAACCGCCTCAATCTCAACCGTACCCGTGCCGTCGATTTCAACTTCAGAAACGGCAACAAAACGCGTACCCTTAGCAGTTGCAAAAACCGTACCGGCTCTAACAATGCCGTTGCCTTTGACCGTGACTTCGCCTTTGGATTTAATTGCAGGACGCCTTGTAATGCCGTGTTCAGCGGCTCGCATTTCCAAATATTCACCAAAACTAGTATGTCCAAAAGCGGCTTTATAAGCTTCGGCAAGTTCCAGCTCCAATTTTTGAAATTCAAGGGCATTGGTGCTGAAAATATCCCATTCAAAAGTGCCTTCAACCTTAGATTCTGGAATATCAGTCCAACTTTGAAGTTCGTCCAAAATTTCTTCTTGCGTACGTGAGATATACGGCATTTTGTCACCTCCTGCAATAAAAAAACCCTTAACGCAGGTCACGCGTTGACATTGCTGTCAAATTCTTTTATAATAAGTTCAATCATAAATCATAAATGCGGCGAAAAGCCGCCCAGCATTTATGTTACCATTTTAGCAGTTTTCTAACTGTATGTCAATGAAAGGAAAGTTGAAATGCAAAAACCCGAAGAAAAACACCTTATGGCACAGATTAGCCAAAATCTTGTTGCCTATTCCAATGAACCGGTAGTGACGACTTCCCAGCTCGCTATTTACTATGAAACGACAGAAGACATCATCACGCAAAATTTCCGCCGTAACAAAGAGCATTTTGAAGAGGGTTGAAACAGTTAAGAAAAACTTATACTAATTTATAAAACATACAAAATATATAAGGAGGTGAAAGCCGTTACTGAAAGCTTTTTAAAGTTGACT
>CAJOKY010000214.1 GCA_905235425.1 uncultured Selenomonadaceae bacterium | reverse complement strand
AGATGCACTGAAAAAATTTTCAGATGAAGGCGAAATTTACAAAGTTGAATTAATTTCAGCACTTCCTGAAGACGCAGAAATTTCACTTTTCACGCAGGGAGACTTTACCGATCTTTGCGCAGGTCCGCACGTACTTTCTACCGGCAAAGTCAAGGCATTTAAATTAATGTCACTTGCAGGCGCGTATTGGCGCGGCGATGAAAAAAATAAAATGTTACAACGCATTTACGGTACGGCTTTTGCGTCCAAAGACGAGTTGCAAGAGTATTTACATATGCTTGAAGAGGCGGCACGCAGGGATCACCGTAAACTTGGCAAGGAATTGGAAATTTTCAGCCTGCACGACGAAGGTCCGGGTTTCCCTTTCTTCCACCCCAACGGCATGGTTATTCAAAACGAGCTTTTAAATTATTGGCGCGAAGTTCACCGCCGTTACGGCTATCAAGAAATTAAAACGCCGATAATTTTAAATCGAAAACTTTGGGAAACGTCGGGGCATTGGGATCACTACAAAGAAAATATGTACTTCACGAAGATTGACGATCTTGATTACGCCGTTAAGCCTATGAATTGTCCCGGCGCAATATTGGTTTATAAAACGCATCCCCACAGCTACCGTGAATTGCCGTTGCGTACCGCCGAATTGGGATTGGTACACCGTCACGAAATCAGCGGCGCGTTGCACGGACTTTTCCGCGTTCGCAATTTTACGCAGGACGACGCACATATTTTTATGACGCCGGAACAGATTGAACCGGAAATTCAGCGTACCATTGATCTTTTCGACGAGGTTTATAAAACTTTCGGTCTGCAGTACAAGGCGGAACTTTCGACGCGTCCTGAAAATTCTATGGGTAGCGACGAAATTTGGGAAACGGCAACGGCGGCGCTTAAAAAGGCTCTGGATAATCGCGGGCTTGAATACGTCATTAATGAAGGCGACGGCGCTTTCTACGGTCCGAAAATCGATTTCCATTTGAAAGACTCAATCGGACGTACTTGGCAATGCGGCACGATTCAGCTTGATATGATGTTGCCTGAAAAATTTGAAATGGAATATACAGGCGAAGACGGTCAAAAACACCGTCCGATTATGGTTCATCGCGTTGTTTACGGCAGTATTGAACGCTTTATCGGCATTTTGATTGAGAATTACGCCGGCGCTTTCCCCGTATGGCTGGCACCCGTTCAAATTAAAATTTTGCCGATTACCGACGTTCACGCAGATTTTTCACGTAAACTTGCCGAAAGATTTTTCAAGCTCGGTTTCCGCGCAGAAGTTGACGACCGCAGTGAAAAGACCGGCAAAAAGATTCGTGACGCGCAGGTTAAAAAGATTCCCTACACTATTGTTATCGGTGATAAAGAAATGGAAACGGGAATTCTGCCGATACGCAAGCACGGCGAAAAAGACAGCGTGAATATGAGCGTTGACGATTTCATTTCATACGTACAAAATAAAATTGCTACGCGTGAAGAAAATTATTAATCATTTGGCAGAGGGTAAATCAATGGGCTTAAAAAAATTTTTTATCTGCGCCGTACTTTTTACGGCAATTTTTTCAACTTGTAATGCCGCGCAGGTTCGTCTTTCCAATGAAAAATATGACGATTTCTTTTTGAAAATGGCGTCCTTCATATACAGCGATAACGTACAGCAAAGACATACTTTTTTCATAACAAATCTTGATAAAGACGAAAAGGGCATTCCTGAACATAATCTTGATGTATGGTATGCATTTTTCGGTAAAAAGGAAGCCGATACGCCGGATGGTCAGTTAATCCTTTTCGTAGACAAAGACGGCTATGTTTCCTCTGTCAAAGTCACCATTTTGAAAAATGAAAACAAAGATATCAATTACTCCATAGTTGCAAATTCTGCACTTTGGACAATAGGCTTGACTTCTGAAGAAACTCAACACTTAATGGTGGGCGGCGAAACTAATACAGAAGGTGTTTATATTTCGGAAGTTCAAAAAGCCGCGCAGAATATAAATTTTATTTTGATGACGGCGGAAGAAACAGACCGCATTCAAGTTATGATTATGGCGGCTGATGATAAATAATTAACCATGAGCGAATATTTGACGTTAGCTTTTATACTAATCATGAGCATTGTAGGTCACAATCAAACAGTAGTTTACGCGGCAGTTATCGTGTTGGCATTAAAGATTCTCGCGCAGATTAGCGGTCAACCGTTGATTTTGGAATGGATGGGAAGTCACGGTCTGCAACTCGGCATAATTATTTTGACTGCGGCGGTACTTGTTCCGATAGCTGACGGCACTGTCACGATACAGACGATTATCGATTCATTTAAAACACCGATAGGCATTGTTGCGGTAACTGCAGGACTTTTGGCGGCGATATCCGGCGGCGTGGGTGCACCTTTAATGCAGAGTAATCCAAACGTCATACCGGCGCTAATAGTCGGTACAATGGCAGGCGTTTTTTTCTTCAAAGGCATTGCAGTAGGACCTTTAATCGCCGCAGGTTTTACTTACTTCGTCATGGCGATTTTTGAACATTTCAAATAAGATTATTAAAACTCAACTTATAAAAAACCCTACGCCGACGCGCAGGGTAATTTTTTTCAGCAATATTTTTTTACTTCAATGCGATAAGTGCGGCAATGCGTCCTGTCTCTTTCAAATTATTTTTACGTGCGGCGCGAAATGAAAAATACCAATTCGCATTACAACAAGTGCATTCTTCGGCAACTTCAATATTTTCTGCAGGCACGCCGACTTCTTCAAGCTGAATTTTATTCGCCGCCCAAAGGTCAAGATAAACCTTGCCGTCGCGCTTAATTATAATCTTGTCAATATCCGCAGGGAAGGCTTTTTGGCAAGCGTCAATAACATTTTCGCCGACTTCGTAGCAACAAGCGCCGATTGAAGGACCAATGCCGACTAAGCAATTTTCAGCCGTCGTACCAAAATTGTCACGCATTGCCAAAAAAGTTTTCGCGGCAATTTTGTTAAGCGTACCTTTCCAGCCGCCGTGAGCAAGACCAACCGCGCAGTTTTTCACATCTGCAAAAAGTATCGGCACGCAATCGGCGAAACACAGCATTAACGGCAAATTTTTCACGTTCGTAATAAGCGCGTCCGTTTCTGAAATTGAATCGGCGTAGGATTTACTGCCGCGTCCTCTGTGAATGTCTTCTGCGCGGAAAATTTTATCGCCGTGTACTTGATTGGGCGTCACGATATCTGAAAGGTTAAAGCCGAGTGACTTGGCAAATTTTTCACGATTGGCTAAAACGTCGTCCGCATTATCACCTACATGCAACGCCAAATTTAAGCTGTCGTACGGCGCGGCACTTACTCCGCCGATACGTGTTGAAATTGCGTGCGTGATTAAATCTTCGGGGAAAATGGAAAATTTCCCGTGAAACAAATTCTGTTCATTGCGTCTCAAAAAATAACTCATCTTATAGCTCCTTTTTAGGTGTTAGCCGTTAGCTGGTAGCCGTTAGCTGGTAGCCGTTAGCTGGTAGCCGTTAGCCGTTAATAGCTAAAAGCTAAAAGCTAAAAGCTAATAGCTAATAGCTAATAGCTAATAGCTAATCGCTACATACCCCGCAACGTTGACAGCCGTCAAAACAAGGCGGCGTATATTTAAATTCTCCTGCGCGTTGAAATTCATGCCACAAATATTTTTTCGTGACACCTTGATTAATAACGTCCCACGCCAAAACGTCTTCAAAACTTTTTTCACCAATATAAAAATTTTCATCAAGATTAGCTGACTTGAAAAGCTCCATAAATTTTTGCGACGAATCGGACTGCGCGACCAATTCGGCAAGGCGTTCATCACCGCGTGCTAAAATAGCTTGAACCTTCGCTGATTTAAGTGATTCAGAAATTATCTCAATGTCACGAAATTTTTTCAGCTTGCCGCGCAGATTTTTCAATGCCGCCTGCAAATATTTTTTATCAGCCATTGGCGACCACTGAAACGGCGTAAAAGGTTTTGGTATGAATGGATTGACGCTTAAGGTAAATTTGCCGTCCGACACAAAATTTTTCAGCTTAATGACAAGTTCAGCTATGGCGTCAACGTCCGGCATTTCTTCAAAAGGCAGACCAATCATAAAGTACAGCTTGAAATTTTTAATGCCCGCGTCAATGCCGAGCTTAACGGCGGTAAAAACATTTTCTTCAGTAATGCCCTTGTTTGTAACACGGCGCATTTTTTCACTGCCAACCTCAGGCGCGATGGTTAAAGTTTTCAAGCCGCTTTTAGCCAGCGCGTTCACCAATTCAGCGGTTACGGAATCTGCGCGGAATGACGCGACGGACATTTTTAAATTTGCGTCAAGAATATATTTGCAAAGTTCGTTAATCTGCGGATAATCTGAAATCGCCGCGCCCATAAGCCCTATTTTTTTATTTAGTGAGTAGTGAGTAGTGATTAGTGAGTAGTTGTTTATTTCGGCTTGCAAAGTTTTAAGCGAACGGTTACGCGGACGCCG
>CAJOKY010000213.1 GCA_905235425.1 uncultured Selenomonadaceae bacterium | reverse complement strand
TCGACAGAAGGGTTATTGTCTAAAGTTGCGTCGAAAGTTTCGCCGTTCACTGTAATTTTAATTTTCGTTGTAATCGTCTCCTTTTCCTGCGTGGAATTTTTTTCAATGGAAGTTTCAGACGGCGTCTTAACTTCGTGACTGTCAGCACAGCCGGTGAAAAAAATCAGCGTTAAAATTAAAGTTGAAAGTAAAAATTTTTTCATATGAATCACTCTACATTTTGATTAATGAAGTCCCTAATTTCGCGGAAAGAATCCACGCTTTCTTGAAGTTTCGGCAGCAGCAAGGCGAAATCGTGAGACATTGCGGGGTAAACCGTAAGAGTGACTTTGACATTTTCAGCCGCCGCCTTCTTAGCCAACTCTACGCCTTCATCTAAAAATAATTCGTAACTGCCGAGTTGAATAAGCATTGGCGGCAAATTTTTTAAATCGGCATAAATCGGCGAAATGTACGGATCTTTTTTGCTGTAACCTTTCGCGAAAGCGGGATTTTTTACTGCATCATAAAGCGGCGTACCTCTGCCCAAAATTAAATCGCGGCTTGCATTGTAACTGCGCGACGGCAAATTTGTTTCGGCAGTCGTCCAAGGAGAAATTAATACCAGACATTTTGGTTGAGGCATTTTACTTTCCTTAAGACAAAGCGACAATTCCAACGCCAAATGTCCGCCTGCAGAATCGCCCGTCACAATAATTTTACTGGGGTCGGCGCCGTCACTTAAAATTTTTTCGTAAACCTTAACGGCATCTTCCAACGCGGCAGGATAAATATTTTCCGGCGCGGTGCGGTAATCAAGGAGATAAATTTTCGCGGCGTCAGCCAATACGCCTTGAACCATACCTAAATTTCTGTAACCGTTATCCAATGCAAGCATGTAGCCGCCGCCATGAAGATGATACACGACGCGATCTGTAGTAGCGGCAGGATTTTCAAGCACCTCAACCTTTACGCCGTCAACTTCAAATTTTTTCCAGTTCCAACCGTCCGGCGTTTCAAAATTTGCGAAAGGATGCTCGTAACCCGGCTTTTTGTGAAAAATAGCGTCCATTTCAGATTTTATGTAACGTTGCTCAACGCGGCTATCAAGCTTAATGCCTTCTTGCGGCAGTTGCCATACCGGCATTGCTGATACAGTCGAAACATTTACCAGCATAAACGCGCCGATTAAAGCTTTAAAAATTTTTCGCATTTCTACTTCTTACTCACTACTCACTACTGACTACTCACTAATCTTTCGGCGCATTTTTCATCCAAACCTGCGAATTTTTATTTGCATTGGGTTTATTCTGCGCCATGACGCCGGATAATTTATGCGGCAGGTAGAGTTCTTCCAAGTAGTTTATATCTTCCGGCGAAAGTTTTACGTCCAAAGATTTTACCGCGCCGTCGATATGATGAAATTTCGTAGCACCTGCTACCGGCGAATCAACTTTAGTTAAAAGCCATGCCAAAGAAATTTCCGTCATTGTGACGCAGTATTTTTCCGAAAGTTCAATTACGCGGTTGATAATCTGCGCGTCCTGCTCCGCCGTCGCATCGTATTTAAATTTGGCGTAGCTGTCCTCTTCCATACGCTTTGAAGTTTCGCCTGGTTTACGTGAAAGTCTGCCGCTTGCAAGCGCACTGTACGGCGTCATTGCGATATTATCTTCCGCGCAGAAATCCGCCATTTCGCGTTCGTCTTCACGATAAATTAAATTGTAATGATTCTGCACCGAAATAAATTTTGCAAAGCCTTCACGTTCGGCAAGTGCATTAGCCTTAGCAAGTTGCCACGCGTAGCAATTAGCAATGCCAATGTAGCGAACTTTGCCCGCCTTAACCGCGTTATTCAAGCCGTCGAGTACGTCATAAATCGGCGTTTGATAATCCCACATATGGTAAATGTACAAGTCGACGTAATCCATACCGAGATGCTGTAAACTTTTATCAAGCATAGCGGCAATGTGTTTTTGACCGGTTACGCCGTCGGAAATTTCTTTTTCAGAGCGCGGCAAAAATTTTGTGGCGATAACAACTTCGTCACGCTTAGTAAAATCTTTTATGGCGCGTCCGAGATATTCTTCACTCGTACCGTTTTGGTAGGCAATAGCCGTATCAAAAAAATTTATGCCGAGTTCAATTGCGTGCTTAATAATTTCGCGTGACTTTTCTTCGTCAAGCGTCCAACTGTGCTGCCCTGTCGCCGCGTTGCCGAATCCCATACAGCCTAAACATATGCGTGAAACATTTAAATCTGAATTGCCGAGCTTTTTGTACTGCATTTAATCACCTTCCAAATTTTTCACTGACAGTTTGTCAACGGCAAAATTATAAATTTCATACGATACATTGTCAATAAATTTTCCTGTCAACTTCAGCGTGAAAAAATTACTGATTTCTGATAAAATGTCTGCAGTAAAAGAGGTGAAGATTTTGTCCGTTGCGAAAATGAAATTGGTAAAAAAATTGGCGCAGAAAAAATATCGCGAAGAGTTCGGCTTATTCGTCGCGGAAGGGTTAAGGCTCTGCGAAATGGCTTTAAACTGCGCGGAAATAGAATTTGGCTTTTACTGCGAAAATTTTTTAAAATCTGCGCGCGCAGAAGAATTGATAGTGCGGCTTGAAAAAATTACGCGGCTTGAAAAAATTTCCGATACAGAATTTGAAAGAATCAGTGACACGGAAACGCCGCAGGGAATTTTGCTGGCAGTGCGACAAAAACTTTCGACGCCGGAAGATGTTATGAAAAAATCTTTGCTGGTAGTTTTGGACGGCGTGAAAGACCCGGGCAACGTCGGAACAATTTTGCGTACTGCGGAGGCGTTTGGTTGCGGAATGATTCTGCTTGACGGCGCGGCAGATATTTTTAACTCAAAAGTCGTACGTTCATCAATGGGCGCGATTTTCACCGTGACTGCCGCTAAAATGTCTGCAGAAATTTTTTTGGCGCTTATGAAAGATTTTAATTTCAATTTAACCGCCGCCGTGTTGGACGATACCGCCGAAAAATATTTTAATCGTGACTTTACAAAAAAAAGCGCCGTTGTCTTCGGCAGTGAGGCGGAGGGTGTAAGCGCGGAAATTTTTAATGCGGCTGAAAAAATTTTTATCCCAATGTGCGGTAAGGCGGAGAGTTTGAATGTTGCCACTGCGGCAGGGATTATCATTTCAGAAGCCGTAAGACAGGGATTAGGGAACAGGGATTAGGGATTAGTCTAAAAGCTAGGCGGTGTTGAATAAATCAAAATTGGAAAGAATAACTTAGCAAATTTCGATAAAAAGGCGCGGATGTGCCTTGAGCTGCGTACGATAACGCCGAAATTATTTTAAACTTCGTGCGGACGTAAAAGCCGTAACTACCAACCACGTAAGCGAACTACATCCGCGCCATGTTTTCTTTGCTACTTTCTTTTGCGCCAAAAGAAAGTAGTTAAAATAAAAATTTTTGATCAGCTTGGATTTTACCAACAGCCTCCAACATTTTTTGTAAATATAGATTTGTTCAACAAGCCCTAGAAGCTAGCACCTAAAACCTATCACCTCAGAAAGGATTTTTAAAATGAACAAAAATAAATTATTGCCGTTAATTCTATCTGTCGCAATTTGTACATTTAACGGCGCGGCTTATGCTGAAGATACAGCCGATAAAGATATCGCCGACAATGATAAATATGAAATGCATATCGGCGAAAAAAATAAAGACTTGTACGAATTGCAACTGGAATATCTTTCAAGCAGTCCATTCACCGAGCGCCGCGATATACGCAATTACAACGTTCACCTTTTCAAAAAGGGCAAGCAGGTTCACGCGCTGTCAATGTACTACGGCTTAACATTCACGCGAGCTACCGGCTACAACATACCGCGCGGCATTGCCTACGACAGCAACGGCGTCGGTGTTGGTCCCGCTATGATGATGCGTTGGGAGAAAAGATTAAGCGGCAAACTGCACGGCTCAATAGATTTTACCGGCAGCCTTATGTTTTACAACAAGGCTCATCCATATGACGGCAGGGCTTACGGCTTTTTATGGCGCGTGGGACCGCGTTTAACGTGGAAGTATGACGGGGATAACTCTTTCAGTGTCGGCTACAGTGTCAGCCACTTTTCAAACGGTCTGCGCAGACATAACCCGGGCTACAATACGGCAGGCATTTCAATCGGCTTGAGTCATGAATTTTAGGGAGCAGGGAACAGGGAGTAGGGAGTAGGGAGTAGAAATTCTTAATTAATTTATAAAGTTTTGAAGAAGTTCCATATTTAAATTTTCGCGAACGATTTTAGCCAGTCGTTCGTAATTTTTTTGTTTTTCTGCGCGCAGGTTACGAGTATTTTCAAGCGGCGACAGATTTTTTTTAGCACGCACCACATTTAAAAATTGCCGTCTGAAATTATCGTCGTCAAAAATCCCGTGAACATACGTACCCAAAACATTTTCGCGTACCATAATTTTTTCCGTGAGATTAGACGTAACGCCGGAATGAATTTCATAGCCTTCTAAATTTTCCGCGCAGATTCG
>CAJOKY010000212.1 GCA_905235425.1 uncultured Selenomonadaceae bacterium | reverse complement strand
CGATAAGTCGTCTTATTCGTCAAGTCAATCACGTGTTTTGAAAAAAATTCTTCGCCTAAATTTTGTCGTAAAATCTGCGCGGATTTTAAATCGGTTTTACCGCCACCCAAAATTACAAAGGTAACCGTTTCCTCTGCCAAAATCATTTTCATAAGTTCGGCGTAGCGTTCCGGCGGGAAGTGCTTGCGTTGTTCCCTGCCGCCTGCCGAAATTGCATAAATCGGTTTTCGCGCAGTTTGCAAAAAACTTTTAGCGTCGGCAAGGTCAAGCGGCGTGTACCACAATTCTAATTCGCGATTTTCTACCGGCGCTTTAAGTATATCGTCGACAAAAGAAAAATGCGTATCGACGACGTGAGAGCCGTAGCGATACATTGAAATTGTCTGCGTCATTAAATTTTCAAGCGTGGACTTCAACAATAAATTACTACCGAAAGTGTCAGACATTTTTTCGGGTTCATAAGCCAATACCCAAGTTTCCAAAACCTCGTCGGCTTTATGCGCCATACGAATATAAGCGCCGCTCATATACGTTAAAAGCGGAGTATTCGGACGGTGTACAAAGGCGTAACAAATATGATAACGCCGCGCCAAAAGTCTTTTTGCTACAGATAAATTCCAATAATAAAGCTCGTTTAAATTCGTAGCGTCATAATTTTGCTTATTCTCAACAATTTCATTGACGTAGGGGCAATGTTCCGCCAAAGGCAGAGAGCCGCCGTTTACCATAAGCGTAATGTAAGCGTCGGGATAAAGCCGCCTAAATTCGCGTATCGCGCCGGTAAGTAAAACAAAATCGCCTATCGCGGCGTCGTGAATTATCAGCACGCTAAGCTTTTCACCAAGTTTAGGCGTGTCACGATATCCCGCCTTAATGAAGGCAGGCTCGGTGAAATTTTTTAATTCGTCAAGATTAAAATTTTTGGTTTGCAGAAGATGTGAAAAATAATTTTTAAAAGCGTCTGTTACAAGTTCAATGTTGGATTGAGTTACTTCGTTCAAAAAAAGTCTCCTTTGTAGCGGTTAGCTGTTAGCGGTTAGCTGTTAGCTTTTAGGTTTTAAAAGCTAATCGCTAATCACTAATCGCTAAAGGCTAATAGCTAATGGCTAATGGCTAATGGCTAATCCCTGCTCTAAGCTGTCCGCAGGCGGCGTTTACATCAGCGCCCATTTCCTTACGTACAGTCACGTTAATGCCGTGCGTGTTGAGGAAGTGAAAAAATTTCTGCGCGGCGTTATGCGTAGGCGGTCTAAAATTTCTTTCGTCAACAGGATTTACCGGAATTAAATTAACGCTTGCAAGTTGACCGTCCAAAATTTTGGCAAGTTGCCGCGCGTGTTCCTCCGTATCATTGACGCCTCCTAAAAGTATGTATTCATAAGTCACGCGCCTGCCGGTAGATTCGGCGTATTCTGCACCGGCGCTTAAAACTTCTTTCAGATTGAAGGCAGAATTTATCGGCATAATTTCAGAGCGCAATTTGTTTGTCGGTGAGTGAAGTGAGATTGACAGCGTAACGGGAATTTGTTCATCAATCAGCTTGCGAATGGCGGGGACAATGCCGCAGGTTGAAATTGTCACCTTGCGATAACTCAAGCCCAGCGTGTACGGTTCGTGCAGAAGGCGGAGCATTTTTATCACGTTGTCGTAATTTACCAGAGGCTCACCCGTACCCATTATTACAAGCGTATCAACTTTTTGATTCGACGCGCGTAAAACATTTTGTACAAAAATAATTTCGCCGAGCATTTCTCCGGCAGTTAAATTTCTGTCAAGCCCTTTCAATGTCGACGCGCAGAATTTACAGCCCATAGCACAGCCTACCTGCGTTGAGATACAAATACTGTTGCCGTAATCGTGCCGCATTAAAACCGTTTCAACCGTCGCGCCGTCCGAGAGTTTCAGTAAAAATTTTGTCGTCAAGTCGTCATTTGAATCAAGTTGCTTGACGAGTTGCGGCAGTTGTACAAAATATTTTTCGCTTAAATCTGCGCGAAGATTTTTTGAAAGGTCGTTCATATCGTCAAACGAAGTCACGCCGCGCTGATAAATCCAAGCGGCAATTTGTTTAGCGCGAAATTTCGGCAACGGCGCCAATTCCTTTTCCAATTCGTCAAGCGTCAAGGCGAATAAATTTTTCTTATCCAAAATAATTGTTACTCCTTAATAAATTTTGCGGCAAAAAGCCCGTCCGTACCGTCAATGTGCGGCAAAAATTTCTTTGTCTCGATTAATTTAAAGTCTGAATGCGTCGACAAAAATTTTTCGGCAACGTCTTCATTTTCACGCCGAATAATCGTACACGTGCTGTAAACCAGCGTACCGCCGCGCTTTAATGCCTTAGCCGCCGAATTTAAAATTTCAAGTTGCAACGTCGGCAATGCGTCAAGTTCATCAAAAGATTTTTTCCAGCGAATATCAGCTTTACGACGAATCACGCCTAAGCCGGAGCAAGGCGCGTCAACCAAAATTTTATCTGCCTGTTCAAAATATTTTTCGCCGATATCCCGCGCGTCAATTAAAATCGTTTCAATGATATTTATACCGAGCCGCTTTGCATTTTGCCGAATATGTTCAAGTTTCACGTCGTAAATATCAGCCGCCAAAATTCTGCCGCGATTTTTCATAAGCTCTGCAATATGCGTAGTTTTGCCGCCCGGTGCCGCGCAACAGTCAATTACAAAATCCCCCGCCTTAGGTGCCAATAATGGTGCGACGGTCATTGAACTTTCGTCTTGCACTTGGCATAAACCGGTTTTAAGCGGCTTAAATTTATCCAATGAGCCGTGACTTTGCAAAACAATTCCTTCTGCCGTAAGGTTTGACGGTTCAAACTGCGCGGAAATTTTTTCCAATGCGGCTAAAACTTCCTCCCGCGTTGTCTTCAAAAAGTTCACGCGAAGGCATAACGGCGAATTTATATTGTTCACCGCGCAGATTTTTTTTGCCGCGTCAAGTCCAAATTCGTCTGCAAATACTTTCACAAGCCACGCGGGGTGAAACATTCTAAGTGCGATTGATTCAATGCCGTCATCTTGCGGAAAGTCAGATTTTTGCGGTTCGCGTACAGCCGCACGAAGTACGCCGTTTACAAATTTTGATGCGCCGATATTCACGAATTTTTTTGTAAGCTCGACAGATTCATTTACTGCCGCCGAGTTTGGTACTCTGTCCAAAAAAAATATTTGGTACATTGCGACGCGCAGGACGGCTAAAATTTTCGCGTCAACCTTTTCAAGCGGACGTGTTAAATATTTTGAAAGTTTCCAATCCAATGACGCACCGGCTTTAATCGTGCCGTAAACCAATTCGGTACAAAATCGTCTGTCAAGGTCACTTAAATTTTCTTGACGTAGAATCTGCGCGAGTGCGACGTTTGAATAGGCGCCGTTTTCGTTTACTTCATAGACGGTTTTTACTGCCGTCAATCTTGCTTTATCCAAAATTTTATACTCCTAAATTTAGCTGTTAGCTGTTAGGGTCTAGAAGGTAGAGAGTAGAAGGTAGAGGGTAGGAAACAGAAACCCTACTCCCTACTCCCTACAACCTACTCCCTACAATCTACTATCTACAATCTACTCCCTGTTCCCTAATAAATATGATAATCTTTCCAAGGAATTTGGTCTAGGCGAATCGTCTTCAAAAAGTCCACAATATCCTTTCTGCCGTAATAATGCGGCGTACCGTTTTGGTCTTGCGACATTAAAATTATCGGCATATTTGGAAAAAAATATTGAAGTTCCTGCCTCACCGCCATACTTCGCGCCGTGTAATTCGTCACCGATTGTTTTACGGCGATAACGGCGAAAGTCACGCCTTGTTCTATGATAACCGCGCCACGAATTTTTATCATAATAATCACCTAAATTCAGATAGTAGAAAGTAGAAGGGAGATTGTAGAAACATAATCTCTACTCCCTACTCCCTACTTCCTACTTCCTACTCTCTACTTTCTACATTCTATTCTGCAATGATATATATCTCAATCATCTGCCGCCCAAATGCTACGGCTTCTTCGTACGTGTCAAATGCAATGTCAATAACGTTGCCTACAATCGCGCTGCCAATATCATCAGCTATCGCCTCGCCGTAGCCTGGTATGTAAACGCGCGTGCCTAACGGAATGACATTAGGGTCAACTGAAATTATCCCGCGTCCTACAGGATTGCCACGCGCAGTAAATTTGCCCAGTCCCGGGTCTTGCGAACTGTACGCCGTAGCCTCAACGTAAATCGAACGTTCAAACTTTGGAAATTCTGAAACAGATTTTTCCCATGCAGGGTCTCTTTCATTGTACTGCACATTTTCCAACGCGGCATAAGTCATAATTTCACAAATACCGGTAGGTTCAAGACCATTAGCCGCTTGAAAATTTTTAATCGCCTCAACCGTCGTATCGCCGCAATAACCGTCTGCTTTACCGCTGAAATAGCCGAGTGCAATTAATTTTTCCTGCACTTCGACAACGCCGGGTCCGTGCATATCTTTTCTTATTATACCGCCAATTTCGGCAAAGGT
>CAJOKY010000211.1 GCA_905235425.1 uncultured Selenomonadaceae bacterium | reverse complement strand
AAAAAGCAGGACGTGAATTTCTTTTGGGTTGGTGAGCAAATGGAATTCGGGAAGAATGCGGTTGCGATTTTCCGCAGTTATCGCGTCCTGATAGAAAGGCAAGTGAAGGAAGGAGGCGGCAAGCTTGCAAATTTCGGTAGCGAAATGAAAACCGTCCTTATGCCTTCGTCTAGGAGTAGTGAGTAAACACCAAGAGCCTTTGGACAGATTAGCGCCAAAGGCGCGTTGAAGGTAGTCACAAAGGCAATCAGCAAATGGCTTGATATTGCTGACATCTTCTTTGATAGAAGAAATAGCCACACCTTCCTTTCCGGTATCAAAAAAGCTAGTAAAAATGAAATCGCCGTTGGATTGTTGACGGAAATGGCGCTTTAAATTGCATTTCTTTTCGATATGACGCCAAGCTTGCCGTTTCTGCCATAAATCATTACCGAAACCGAAGGATTCCATATCAAAATCGGCTAAATCTTCCAATTCAGCGTAAAGCAAGCCGTTATCCCAAACGGCAAGCCCGCCTACCTTATTGTCAGCAAGGCGGAACGCCTTAATCTGCGCGGGAGATAAATCATCGGCGACAATGCAAGGAACAGAAACAAGCCCTAATCTTTTTGCCGCCTTAAAACGTGTATGACCGGCAACAATGACGCCGGCAGAATCAATGACGATAGGAACTTTAAAGCCAAACTCTTTAATGGAATTGGCGACAGCGTCAACGGCATTGTCATTATTTCGCGGGTTATTTTCGTAAGGTGAAAGTTCGGCAAGAGATTTATCAACAATATGCACTTACTTCACCCGCCTTAAAATCTGTTCCATAGTGTCAGCGGGATTGTCTGGAATAACAGCCGCCGCCGAATTGGGATTAACGGCAGATTTAATCTGAATCCAAAGGGAATTAGCCTGTTTGAGATACTCAATAGCCATTTTGTGAAAAGGATTAGGAAGAGGCTCGCCCGTTTGCGGGTTGCGAGTTAAAAGCCCGAGTTTAGACAACTGGTCTTCGCAGTAAGCGTACCGCGCGGAAGTCATAGCATATTGTTCAATTATGCTTGCAGGTAAGAGTTCATTACAGCCGCGATGTTTAAGCCAATTGAGCGTTTCAAGATAAACGGATTCGGCAATGAGGGTATCGCCCGATTTTTGTTCGGCAGATAAAAAATCACGGGGTTTAATTTTTTTCATTTTCATCACTCCTTCAAGAGATTATAACAGAAAATAAGGCAAGTTACAATTTTCTCTTGAAAAAATATTGCGTATATGCTACAATTCGTGATAAAATAAAAAATTTTTATTTCAAAGGGGGTGAACAGATGAATTTTTTTGCAAGACTGTTTAAGCCGAAAGAAAAACCAACAACGGAACTCATCCGAATCCCAAACGGGCAATTTACAAGTTGGAACGGGAATGCCTATGAATCAGATTTATTCCGTTCTGCAGTGGACGCAATAGCGCGCAATGCGGCGAAGTTGAAGGCAACGCTTGTAAGTTCCGCCAATGGAGAATTAGAAAAAATCCTGCAGATATCGCCTAATCCGTATATGACAACATACGATTTTCAGTACAAGCTGATTACGCAATTATTTTTGACGAATAACGCCTTTGCTCTTCTTGATAGAGATAACGGGCAGGTGCAGGGAATATATCCAATCACATATGCAAGTGCCGAAAATTATATGGACAGCGCAGGAAATTTATTTGTCGAGTTCACCTTAAAAAATGGACGCAAGGCGCAATTTGAGTACAAAGACTTGATACATCTGCGCAGGCATTTTGCAGATAATGAATTTTTGGGAAGTGACAATCGCGCCTTAAGGACAGCGCTTGAATTAGATAACGTCCAGAATCAAGGCTTGACAGCGGCAATAAAAAATTCCGCCGTCCTGCGCGGATTATTGAAATTCACGCAGCTGTTAGGAGCCGAAAAGTTAAAGCAAGCGAAAGACAATTTTATTCGCGATTTTCTGTCAATCAGCAATTCGGGCGGGGTGGTAGTAACAGATGTGCAGTCAGAATTTGTCCCACTTACAAGCCCGCCTGCAACGATAGACAGCGCACAATTAGAGCTAGTCAAAAAGAAAGTCTTTGATTATTTGGGGATATCGGAGCAAATCATAAGCAGTAGCTATACGGAAGATGAGTTTTCAGCCTTTTACGAATCGACGATAGAGCCGTTGGCAGTGCAGATGTCACTAGAATTTACGCGGAAAATAGGGACGCAGATAATCTTTGAAAGTGGACGCTTGCAGTTTACGTCGAACAAAACAAAGGTAACTCTGATAAAAGAACTGTTGCCGTACGGAGTCTTGACGATAAATCAAAGTTTGCAAATCCTGAATCTGCCGCCGGTAGAAAACGGGGATATACGCCTGCAAACCCTAAACGTCATCAGCGCGGATAAGGCAACAGAATATCAGCTTACAAAGGCAGGAAGTAGAAATGATAGAGAAAATGGAGGTGTCAGAAATGACGCCGGTTGAAGACGATACGCAAATGAAGTTGGAAGGCTACGCGCTTGTATTTGATTCGCCCGCGAAAATAGGCGAGTACGAAGAAAAGATAACAAACGGCGCACTTGAAAGTTGCGATTTATCAGATGTGGGTTTATTCGTGAATCACGATAGCGCATCAATCCCGCTAGCCCGCACGCCAAATACATTAACTCTTGAAGTTGACGAAAAGGGATTGAAATTTACGGCAGAATTGCCGGATACAGAATCAGCGCGGGAAGTATACGAATCAGTCAAGAGAGGCGACCTGCGCGGTTGCAGTTTCGCCTTTGATGTTGATTCGGAAGAATGGGAAGGCAACACGCGCATAATAACTTCAATCAGCCGCATTTACGAAATATCGGTAGTCTTTCAGCCCGCTTATGAAGATACAGCGGTTGAGACAAGAAATAAAGGTGGAAAAATGGAAGATAAAGCAATAGGCAAAAACGCCCAAAAATATTTTTTTGGTAGAGTAGACGCAAGCGCGGCAATGCCGGAAACAAGTTCAGATATACTGACAACAGCAGAATACAGATCCGCATTTTATAAGACATTGCAAGGCAAGCCGCTTTCTGCGCGTGAAGAAACGGCAATGACGAAAGGACGCGCCGAACTTAGAGCCAATGAGTTTTCGACGTCGACAAATACAGCGGCGATAATTCCAACAGCGACACTTGACGAAATAGTAAAAAAGGCGAGAAAGCAAGGCGGGATAATGGAGCATTGCCGCGCATTTTCGGTACCGTCAAAGATAGCAGTTCCGGTAACCACACCTGCTGAAAAAGCGGCGTGGCACGTTGAAGGCGCGGCAGTCGAGAGCGAAAAGGTAACTCCTACCACAGTCAATTTTGACGGCAACGAAATAATCAAGGTGTTCAGCATATCAACGAAAGTACAGCAGATGTCCATCAGCGCATTTGAAAGTTATCTGACAGATGAACTTGAAAGTTGCGTAATGGAAACGATAGGCGATGCGCTGGTAAACGGAACAGGAAACGGGCAGGGAACAGGAATATTGACAGCATTTGACAGTGACAATACGGTAACCGCCTCGACAAGTAGTATTGGCTATGCTGACGTTGTAAAAACGGTGTCGAAATTAAAACGCGGCTATTCCGGCGGCGCGAAATGGCTGATGAATAACGCAACTTTGTGGACAGTCTTTTACCAAATGATAGACGGAAATCAACGTCCAATCTTTATTGCAGATGCGCAAAATGAAAAGGTAGGAAAGATTTTAGGTTTTGACGTAGTGATTGACGATAACGTAGCAGACAACGTTGTCATATTCGGCAATTTCCAATATATGGGCTATAATCTGCCTTCCGGCATCGTGATAGAGACTTCGCGCGAATCCAGCTTTAAATCAGCGCTGATAGACTACAGAGCGCTTGCCATAGCTGACTGCAAGCCGATTGTGCCGGACGCATTTGTTAAGCTTGTGCCGAAATCATAGGTAAAAAAATGCTGACACTTGAGAAGGCGAAATTATTTCTGCGCGTGGACACTGACTTTGAAGATGAACTGATAACGGGCTTGATAGCGTCAACGGTGCCGTACATTGAGACGGCGACAGGGCTTGACGCAGAATCGCAAGCTACAGAGCCGTTGATTGACACTGTACAAAGTTTCTTGGTTATGTCTTGGTACGAGCGCGGCTATAGTGATACATCGGTAGACAAGGCGATAGATAGCTTGCTGAAAACGATAAAAGCAAAGGCGGCGTTAAGATGCAACGGCGAAGGGTAGGCAGTGCAGTTTACGAATCACAGCGCTGGGAACGTGTACGCAAGCTTTGTCTGGAAAGAAGTCATTACATTTGCGAAATGTGCGGCAGGGCAGGCAACACGGTACACCACAAAATAGCGCTTACAGCTGACAACTTGCACATAGACGCAATAGCGTACGGCTTGGACAATCTTCAATGTTTGTGTCTTGAATGTCACAACAAAGTACACGACCGATTTAAAAAATATCGCTTTCAAACCGACTGCGCACGGAGATATACTTTACTGTGAGTAAATTTTGTTAATAAAATATTTACAACATAAAAAAACAAATAATA
>CAJOKY010000210.1 GCA_905235425.1 uncultured Selenomonadaceae bacterium | reverse complement strand
GTTAAGATTTACAACGGCATGGGCAGTGGTGCCGCTACCGGCGAAGGCGTCAAGTACGAGTGAATTTTTATCCGTCGCAATTTGCAAAATGCGTTCAATCAAGCGCGTTGGCTTCGGCGTGTCGAATTCAAATTTAAGGTCTTTTAATTCATATTTTGCATTTTTGTTATCAGATGCAAAATCTCGTGTCCACCAAGTTTCCGGCGTTATTCCGTCGCGAACTTCATACAAAAATTTTTTTTGCATTGGACGTGCGTCATTGTTAATTCCCCAATAAATTTTATTTTCTGCTAAAAGTTTTTCAAATGTTTCACGCGATACTGCCCAAGAACGAGTGGGCGGCGGTTTAAAAATTTTTCCTGTTGGTCCAATAATTTCATAATCTGTTTTTGCTGAATAAGTTCGCGCAGATAAATTACTGGTACGCCATAAGCCGCGAGGGTCATTGTCAGGATTTTTATAATAGCTTAATTGTTTTTCTGAACGAGGCAAAAGATTGGGACGCCATACCGATTTATTTTTTGCATAAACCAAAATAAAATCGTGTGTGTCAGAGAAATATTTTGCGTCATTGGCGGGCGCATATTTTTTTTGCCAACAAATATTACATATAAAATTCTGCCGTCCAAAAATTTCATTGCAGATATCGCGCAGATAATTTTGCTCGTTATCATCAATAGAAATGAAAATCGCGCCGTCATCTGAAAGTAACTGCTTTAACAATTTTAAACGTGGGTACATCATACAAAGCCATTTGTCATGGCGCGTTAAATCTTCGCCCTCTCTGCCGACAACCTGTCCAATCCATTTTTTTATTTGCGGTGAGTTGACGTTATCGTTATAAATCCAGCCTTCATTGCCGGTATTATACGGCGGATCAATATAAATGCATTTGACGCGCCCTTCATAAAGCGGCAGGAGCGATTTAAGCGCCAAAAGGTTATCGCCGTGAATAATTTTATTGCCGGAGGCGTTACCGTGCGTGTAGACGTGATTAAGGGCGTGTACGTGGACTTTAGCGGCGTAATTTACAACTTTATCTTTACCGATCCAATTTAACGTAGGCAAAAAATTTTTCTCCCTTCAAAAAAGTTTTTGGCTATGATAGACAAATTCCCGCATTTTGACAATACGATAAAAATAAATTCTGAAAATTTTGCATAGACTTTTGAAATTACTTTTAAAGAACAAATAAGTATTACTTTCTATTCAATCTTGTTTTGGGACTTAGGACGCTAATTTTTTCGTGCTTACGAGAGATACGCCCGTGCAACAGAGTTTTATAAATATGTTGTTTGATCAGGCGATAGAATTGCGCACGGGTCTGGGTAAATTTGGAAGTGAATGCGACGCCGAAATTGCCGCAAAAGACGTAGTGATTTTAAGCTTTAACGATTCTGATATGAAGTCGTGGCGATATCCCACAATGACGCCGCGCAACAAAATTGCCGATATGATTCGCTTTGCATATGAAGGCGGCGCAAGCATAGTCGTATTGGATATGGAATTGTCCGATCCGGATTATTCGCCTGCAAGAAAGCTTTTTGGTGATTCGGCACCTATGACGGGGCAAGAACGGGATAAAGAGCTTTTTGATTTGTTGGAGCAGATAAAAAATGATGACACTTCCAATACGCGAGTATTGATTAGCGGCGACATACATGCCAATAAAACTTTGAAAGATAATGACTTCGCCAAAGTGATAGACAACAAAAAAATTTTTGCGGCGACAACTCTTGTATCTGCGTCACGCGGAAATGACAGCCTGGAACGTTTTTGGCTACCGTATATTGAGATAATTTCAGAATATGACGACGTAGAGGCACGCGAAGTGTTATGGTCTTTTCAGATGCTGTCTTTAGCGCTTAAAGAAGGCGGCGAGGACGAGCTGGAAAGAATCAGCCAAAATATTTTGTACGGCGACGACGAAATATTCACGATGCACTGTAAAAGCGGCAGAGATTTTGTTTTATATCGTGAAAAATACTCTTCAAGCGGCTTGACATTTCGTAACACCCAATCGTTTCAATATAACCGTATTCAGTATGTTTTTAAGCCTTTTACACTACAGAAAGGTATACGCAATATAGCTGAAAGTAATGTAGGGAATTGGGGAAATCATAATTATCTTGATGTTACAAATAAAATTGTGCTTATCGGCAGGGACGATAAAGAATGTGACGATTTTACAGCGACGCCGATTGGAAGAATGCCGGGCTTGTATGTTCACGGCAACGCCATAGCTACAATTTTAGGGCAGACTCAGCCGCACATATCGCCGCTTTGGAAATATCTTGTGATTGAAATTATTTTGATTGTTATTACAGCCTACGTTTTTGTTTATTGGCAATATAAAGGCGCGAAAAGAATTGTCAGCGTTATGACTACGGCTTGTTTCTTGGGCACTTACTTTTATTTTTGGTATACAAATGAATTTGTTTATCTTACCTGTTCATTTGCAAGCATCGGCGTTTACAATTTCATCAATCGTATGGAGGAATTTTTCAAAAAAGGCTATTCCGCTAAATCTTACTTTAAGAAAATTTCATCTTATATAAAAAAACTTTTTGGAAGGAAGTCTGATAAAAAGCCGGTAAATTTAAATAAGTAAGGTATTGGGTTAAAGATTTGTTAGGAGGAAGAAAGATGAGTATCATTAAAAAATTTGCACTGTTGCTGGCAATTTTCGCCGCACTTAGCTTGAGCCATTTTCAAGTTGCCTTTGCCTACCCCCAATGTGTCGCGATAATCGTAAATTACGAAGAACTTCAGGGCAGAATCCACATTGACCGCGCAAATGGCAAGCCGCCCGGTTCAGATGCAATGCTTTATCCCGGCGATAAAATTACCGGTGATGTCGCCTATATCACATTTGAGTGCGCTCCCTATGCAGATTTTCATAATGTCAACAATCAGTACTACTTGATTTCGTACGATCCGCCGACCGGTCTTGACAAATATGCCAATGAATTGCACGAATTTACGAATATATTTGTTAAAAAGGTTGACAGTATGATAGAAGATAATCCAGAACCTTCAAAAAGTAATGTAACTAGAGGATCTAAATATGCCAACACGGCAAACTACGGTTTTGATTTAAATCCGCGTCTGGGCTTTAATACCACGCTGATGAATAATCAGAAAGTTACTTTTGCCGGCGTAGCGACAATTGATAATTTCGGCAGAGCGGCGGCGCCTAAAGGTTACGTCGTCAAGGATAGTAGCGGACAAACAATTTTCAGCGGCACGTTTAACAACGGTGAGGCGACGCTTGATTTAAGTACGCAAAATCTTAAAGCCGGTGAAAAATATTCTTGGATAGTTGACGGCAATGCGGAGTATGATTTCACGATAATTGACGCTGACACTACGAAAAAGATTCAAGATATATTTGCCCAAATTGACGCCAAAAACACTTCGCCTGAAAAGCGTAATTTAGAAAAGGCGTTTTGGGCGCAATATATCAGCGATACTTCAAAAGGCAAAATTAATCTGTACTGGCTCAGTGCGCAGTTGCTTATGGAAATTTCCCCAAACTCTGATGATGATCAAGCTGACAAATATAGACTTCTGCAAAAATGCTACAATCATTTAATGGAAGAGTTTGACGCATATTGAAATTAGTCAGTAGGTGAGCAAAATGAAAATTTTAAAAATCTGCGCGCAGATTATCTTAATGTGTCTGCTGATTGCCATGCCGACGGTTGCCAATGCCGAATTGCAAGGTAGGCTTTTTGGTGATGATGTCGTGACAGAGGACGGCGAAAGTTTTAATATCGGCGACTTCGATAAAGCATTAGCTGACGGCAACATTGACGCGGCAGAAAAGATTTACAATGACTTTGTTAAACGTCGTGAACAAATGTTGAAACGCGGCACGCAGTTCGGCATTTTCGATTGCTACTTAAAACATTACCACGCAATAATTTTATACTTGAAAAAAGATTATCAAGCATGCATCGCCGTTGAAGATGAAGTTTTGAAATATCTGCGCGAACACTTAAATGAGGGACACGAAAAAAATTCTAACTGGATATATCAAGTATATAACAGTCTGAGGTATAAAAAATCTAGTTATGATGTATTGAAAGATTACGCGAACGCTTTAAAGGTACAAACTGAATTAGTGAATTTCCTTGAGACGAGCTTGTCTTCTGATGATTCAAACCTATTGAAAGAAAAAATGTACCTTTCAACATGTTATTATTGGATACATGACTATAAAACAGCTGTAAAAATTTGTGAGGAATTACTCCCGCAATTTGAAAAAGTTTTTGGCGAAAAATCAGCGGAACTTCGAGCCTTGAAAAGAATGTTAGCGGAGTATTATAAACAGGCTTTAAGGTATTCGGATTCGGCAAAACTTTATGAAGAAATTCTACAGTATGACATTGAGGTTTACGGCGAAAACAATGAAAAAACACTTACAAGTTATTATAATCTGATTTGGGCATATTACAACCTTACTGACTATAAAAAAATAGGTGACTTGCTGAATAAGGCAGTTCCGATAACAGAAAATTTGCCCGACAATTCGGATTTAAAATTCAATATTTT
>CAJOKY010000209.1 GCA_905235425.1 uncultured Selenomonadaceae bacterium | reverse complement strand
AGAAAATCCGGAACAATTACGCGAATCTGCGCGGGCAGTGAAAAAGTGCGGCGCTAAAATTCTGCGCGGCGGAGCATTTAAACCGCGTACTTCGCCATACGATTTTCAAGGTCTCGGCGAAGAGGGCTTAAAACTCCTGCGTCAAACTGCAGACGAATTCGGCATGAAAGTAGTCACTGAAATTGTTGACAGCAACGACATTGAACTTTTGGAAAGCTATTCAGATATATTGCAAGTCGGCGCTCGTAATATGCAAAATTTCCAACTTCTCAAGGCGCTGGGCAAAAGTAAAAAGCCGATAATGCTTAAACGCGGACTCTCAGCTACAATAAGCGAATGGCTTAACGCGGCAGAATACATTGTAAGCGGCGGCAACGATAAATTAATTTTCTGCGAACGCGGAATTAGGACGTACGAAACATATACGCGCAACACGCTTGATTTAAGCGCTGTGGCGGCGATAAAGGAGCTGTCACATTTTCCGATAATAGTTGATCCCAGTCACGGTACGGGACGGCGTACGATGATAGCGCCAATGTCTAAGGCGGCGGTAGCGGCAGGAGCAGACGGCTTGATTATCGAAGTTCACCCGCACCCTGAAAAGGCAATGTCGGACGGCAATCAGTCACTTGCACCGAAAGATTTTGAAAAGCTTATGTCGGAACTTGACGCCGTTGCGGCGGCAGTAGGTAAAAATTTATGAAAGATATTAAATTGGCAATCATTGGAGTTGGATTAATCGGCGGTTCATTGGGACTTTGCTTGAAAGATAAACTCGGCGACAAAATTTATATCACGGGTCTTTGTCGTACGGAAAAATCTATGAAAACGGCAATGGAACTCGGCGCGGTAGATTTTGCGTCAAATGATTTAGAAAAAGTTATCGGCGGCGCGGACGTAATATTTTTAAGCCCGCCTGTACTGCAGATTGTGCCGATGGTGAAAAAAATTCTGCCGTACATAAAAGACGGCGCGATTATCACGGACGCAGGCAGTACGAAGAAATTTATTTGGGACGAGCTGAAAAAGATTTTGCCGCCGAATATTTACTATATCGCCGGACATCCGATGACGGGACGCGAAAAAAGCGGCGTGACTGCGGCAAGCAAGGATTTATTCAAAAATAAAGCTTACGTCATTGTAGAGGATACCGGCGCACCTGCAGAAGTTCACGAAAAATTAATGTCACTGCTACGTTTGACAGAGGCGAATTTTACAAGCCTTGACATAGCCAAGCACGACCGGTGCGCGTCTATTATAAGCCATGTACCGCACGTGACAGCGGCGGCGCTTGTGACGCTTTTAAATCGCGCAGGTGACGATTTAGATTCGTGTTTAAAATTGATAGGCGGCGGATTTAAGGATACAACGCGAATAGCAAGCTCAAACGCCGATATGTGGGCAGATATATGCATGACCAACGCGGACGCGATTACGGGGCATTTACGGGATTTACAGGGCATTTTAGACGAGGTTATAAAGGCGATTGATAAAGGTGATCGGCAGGCGATTCATGATTATTTTGCGAAGTCGAAAGAGCGTCGCGATGAAATTTTGTTGACTGTCGAGAAAAAATTTGATCCGAATTAGATTGGAGAGTGTAGGAGGTAGATTGTAGAGGGTAGATTGTAATTCCTACCTCCTACCTCCTACCTCCTACTCTCTACCACCTAACATCGAGGTGATTTAAATGACCGATGAAAACCACGAAAATTTTTTGGACAGCCTTTTAAGAATTTTGTCTGAAAAATACCCTACCAAAGAATCAATCTACGAAAAGCTGATTTACCTGCAGTCACGTTTAAGCCTGCCGAAAGGTACGGAACATTTTATGAGTGACTTGCACGGCGAATACGATTTATTTTCGCACATAATAAATAATTGCTCCGGCGTCATTCATGAAAAGGTTGACGGCTGTTTTGGCGTACGGCTTACTACCGAAGAGAAGGCGGAATTTTGCACGCTGATTTATTATCCCGCCGAAAAGCTTAAACAGATTAAATCTAAAAATCTTGATACAGTGGATTGGTACTTGAAAAATCTGTCGCAACTGCTTGAACTTGCAAAGTATATGTCTTACAAATTCCCTTCGTTCAAAGTACGCGAGTTCATACCGAAAAATTATGCGTCGATAATCGTGGAGCTTATGAATACGCGTCCGGAAACAGAACCCGCGCAGTTTGTCTACCACAAAAAACTTTTGGACTCTATCGTAGAAATTGACAGCGGCGACGATTTTATTCACGCCTTCACGGTTTTAATCAAGCGCCTTGCAGTCAGCCGCCTGCACTTTGTAGGTGACTTTTTCGACAGGGGAAACCGTCCCGACGCGATTTTAAATTTGCTTATGACTCAGCCGGTGGTAGATATTCAATGGGGCAATCACGACGTTGTATGGATGGGCGCGGCAATGGGTAGCAGAGTCTGCGCGGCTACGGTAGTTCGTACCAGCTTACATTACAATAACACGGAAGTTTTAGAGCGCGGCTACGGTATAAGCTTGCGTCCGCTTGCAATTTTTGCGTCGAATATTTATCCCAATGACGAGCCGATTAAAGCCGCCGAAAAAGCTATTGAAATGATTATGTTCAAATTGGAAGGACAGCTGATTAAGCGCAATCCCGATTTTAAAATGGAAAGCCGCCTTCTGCTTGACAAGATTAATTTTGATACAAAATGCGTGAATATCAGCGGCAGGGAATATGCGCTTAATGAAGATGCCGCCTTCCCTACGATACAGCTTGACGCGTCCGACCGTTATGCCTTGACAGATGAAGAGCAAAAAATTATCGACGAACTTCAAGCGGACTTCACGGAAAGCGCGTTGCTTAAAATTCATTTGGATTATCTGTACAAAAAAGGCGGCGTCTACACCTGCCATAACGGCAATTTGCTTTTTCACGCCTGCGTGCCGCTTAATGAAGACGGGACGTTTAAGCAAATTATTTTTGACGGTACAGAATACGTCGGCAAAAGTTATTTTGACTACGTAGACCAACGCGCGCGGCAAGCTTACTTGAAACGTCACCTTGAAGATTTAGATTTTATGTACTTCTTATGGTGCGGGCTTTTATCGCCAATCGCCGGCAGAGAATTTCATACATTCGAGCGGGCGTTTATCAAAGACGAGGAGACGTGGAAAGAGCCGTCGGATTTTTATTTTGACTTAGTAGATGACGAAAATATTTGTAACGCGATATTGGAAGAATTTGGGCTTGACGCTAAGACGGGGCATATTGTAAACGGGCATGTGCCGGTTAAAGTCAGTATGGGCGAATCGCCGATTAAAGCTAACGGCAAGGCATTTGTCATTGACGGCGGATTCAGCAGACCTTATCATAAGAAGACCGGCATTTCCGGCTACACGCTTATTTCCAATTCAAGCAGTATGCGCCTACTTCAGCATGATAGAATTGCCGACATTAAAGCGGCGTTGAAAGAAAATAACGATATCGAATCGGATTCGCAGATTGTAGAGATTCGCAGTAAGCGCTTAACTATTGGTGACACGGATCATGGCAAGAAAGATATTCACGATGAGATTATCGGCTTGCACAAACTTTTAGAGGCGTACCAGTCGGGGCAGTTACAGCCGAAGTAGGGATTAGGGAGTAGATTGTAGAGAGTAGAAAGTAGGTTTTCTGTTTCCTACCCTCTACCTTCTACTCTCTACCCCCTACCCCCTAACAAGGAGTAGACAATTTGACAGATGAAGAGATTTTAAAATTAAAAGCAGAAGTTTTAAGCGAAGTTGCAGAAATTTTTAAGCGCATTGACGACGTTGCCGAATTTAATACGCGAAAAGTTTTAAACGCCATGCGCGAGCTGAAAATATCGGACGCGCATTTTAAAACGTCTACCGGCTACGCTTACGGCGATATCGGACGTGAAAAGTTAGATGAACTCTTTGCAAAGATTTTTAAAACCGAGTCGGCGCTTGTACGCACTCAATTTGTTTCCGGCACTCACGCGCTTGCAACGGCGTTATTCGGCATACTGCGACCAAATGACGAAATGATTTCCGTAACCGGTGCGCCTTATGATACAATGCAGACGGTTATCGGTCACGCCGTGAAGTCGGCAGGTTCATTAAAAGAATTTGGCGTAGGTTATCGCGAAGTTGAATTAGGCGACGGCGTTGAATATTTTGACGCGATTAAAAATGCCGTAACGGCGAATACAAAGTTGGCGCTGATACAAAAATCACGCGGCTACTCTGTGCGAAAAAGTTTGACGGTTGATGACGTGAAAAAAATCTGCGCGGCGGTAAAATCGGCTAATCCAAACTGCATTACCTTTGTAGATAATTGTTACGGCGAATTTGTGGAAACGCGCGAAGTTACGGAAGTCGGCGCGGATTTGGCGGCGGGAAGTCTTATAAAAAATATCGGCGGCGGCATTGCACCTACCGGCGGCTACATTGTCGGCAGAAGTGATTTAGTTGAGCTTGCGTCGTACAGATTAACCGCGCCGGGTATGGGTGCTGAATTGGGAGCAAGCTTGGGGACGCCGCGTCTTTTTTATCAAGGCTTATTCTTAGCTCCGCATGTTACCGCGCAGGCATTGAAAGGCGTGATATTTGCGGCGGGAATT
>CAJOKY010000208.1 GCA_905235425.1 uncultured Selenomonadaceae bacterium | reverse complement strand
GGTCGCCGTCTATTTCGTAAATCGCCATGCGTATCGTGTTCGATCCTACATCAATCATCGCGTAAAGCATTTTATCACCACCGTTTTGTTTAATTCATTATGTTAAAATTTATTTATCGTGCGAATAAAACACATTCCCAAAAATATCTTAGTTGGGGTTCAAGACCCAAAGAATACAAAAAATCAGCATATTGTGCAGAAACATTGACCGGTTCCTCTTCCGGCGATTCATAGCCTTGCCGCATTGCAAATTCATAGTCAGGACGAATAGATTTTATAAAATTCATCAACGTCCAAAAATCTTCTAACTTATGGTAAGCGCTTATTGCCAAAATCGGCTTGTACCTCGCAATAGAAGTTTTCGCACCTTTCAAAATCTCTAATTCTGCGCCTTCCGTGTCAAGTTTAATAAAATCAACACTAGGCAGATGATGTTCACGTGCATAAGCGTCAATCGTCGTAACTTGAGTAATATCAGCACCATTGTCATTCCAATGACCGCCACTATTACCGACGGCATTATAACGCATGTTATGTTTGTATGAACCGAGACTAAGATTTTCTATGACGAAATTTTTTTCTTCGGCTATGGGTTTGATTCTTTCAAAATTTTTTATGTCCATTTCAAAGGCATAAACTTTGTAACCCATTTCAGAAAAAACTGTTGCCGTTCCTCCGTCAAAAGCTCCTGCGTCAAAAGTGATTGCGCCTTGTTTGGGGATAAATCCGGATATTAAATAATGCGCACTGTTCGTATAAACGATCTCACTCATTTGATTAGAAATTCTGCCTAACCAGTAACCGCGAAAAGTTTTCTTAGAATCTTCGTCAATCAGTGATTCATAAACGTCTTGCAAATCCGTCAAATGTTGCATAAAAGTCTGATAAATGTCTTCAGAACTACCTCTATTAATGCTGATAACTTTACAATACGGCAAATTCTTTTTCGCAATTCTTGATGACAAGTCTTCCGTTACCAAAACATATTCAATGCGCGGATAAATTTTCGCGGCGTCGTTAAGGTGAACTACGTCAAAGTCAAGTGCAGAGTCGGCAAGGGGGGGGGGTTAAGTGTAATGAGCTTGCTGATATTCAAACCCTGTCCGCGCAGATTTTTAACCATTTCAATGGCATTAGCAACAGGCGCGAGTGACAAAAACGCTACGGGAATTTTTTCCGCAACAATTCTGTTAATAACTACGGAAAAGCGTTCATTGTGTATGCGCTGAATCATTTCGACAAACTTTTTCATGTAATACGACCTTTCATAAAAATTTACAAATAACTGATAGGATTGACGCGTTGACCATTTATGATAACTTCGTAGTGTACGTGAGGACCGGTACTGAAACCGGTACTGCCCATGTATGCGATAAGTTGACCGCGCTTTACATACTGACCGGCAGAAACAACTACCTGCGATGCGTGACCGTAACGCGTCATGATGCCGTTGCCGTGATCAATGTCAACCATATTGCCGTAGCCGCCCGCGTTCCAGCCGGCATAATCTACAACACCGTCCGCCGTCGCAACAATCGGCGTCCCCATATCATTAGCAATATCAATACCGGGATGAAAGTCACTGCCGCCCCAACGCAAGCCGTAAGGAGAAGTGACAACGCCGGTAGTAGGCCAAATGGAAGGCATACGCTCATCAGCCGCAGGCATACCGCCAAACTGACTTATATCGTAGGTTATGGTAGTACTTGCAGAAAAAGTACCGATGTAATTGGGAAGTGAACCTGTCGCGCTTGCAGTAGCCGCCGCTGCCGCCATCTGTTCGCGTTTTTGTTTCAATTCGGTTTGAAAACCGTCCAAACTTTCCTTGCGAATGTTGACGCGCTCTTCAAGCATTGCCAACGCTTCGGCAACATTTTCAACCGTTAAGCCTTCAATCGGTCCACCTTGCCCTGTATGCTCCGCCTCGTCAACCTGCGCGGCAGTTTCAGAAGTTTCAGCAGGTGTTTCACCTTCTGTAGGTGCGGCGTCTTCTGTAGGCGTTTCACCTTCTGCAGGTGTTTCACCTTCTGCAGGCGTTTCGGGTTTATCTTCTTTAGGCGGATTCAGTCCTGCTTGAATACGAAGTTCCTCTTCCTGCTGTTTAAGATTGTGCAACGTTTCATTTAATTCGGCGGCTTTTTTGGATACTGATAAAAGTTGCTCCTGCTGATGCTCCTCCGCCTGTTGAATTTCACGAACAATCGCCGCGTTTCTTTGTACATTAAGCGCACTGTAAACGGAGTAGCCGCATGCGCCGATTAAAAGTGCAACGCCTAAAAAACATGTAAATAAGCCGAATTTGTAAAGTCCCGCGCTGATTTTTATTTCACGATCCTTGCCGCCGCCCGTTATGTGTATGACGTATTCTTCTTTTAAATCAAGCTCGTCGTCTTCGTCAAGCGGCACAAGGTCTTTCTTATCCTCGTCCAACGGTTAAATATCTCCCTCCGTGCAGGAATTTTCTTAACAAAAAAACGTAATTTTCGCTGAATGACTACAGCTGAAAAAATTACGCTAATTTTACACGTTGAATATAAATTTTTCAAGGTAATTGAAAAACGTCATATTAAAATTTTGTTAAGGATTAATGACTGATAAAGTGTCACCTGTTGCATGAGCCAAGTCAAGGCGATATCGTGTCACGTCGTAATTGGCGCTGACAAAATTTTTTTTCGCCGTAGCCAATGCCTTTTCCGCGTCTAAAATGTCAAGCAAAATTCCTTCACCGGCATTATATTTTTCCGTCGCGATATATCTTTCTTCTTCGGCAAGTTCAACCGCCTTTTGTGTAGTACGAAGACGCATAACGGCAATTTTCAAATTCTTGTACGCCGATACAACATTTTCATGAACAGAGTTAATGTCATTTTGCATGGCAAGGCGCAGGCGTTCAAGTTCAATTTCGGCGGCTTTAATCTTCGCGTCGGTAACGCCGCTGTCAAAAATCGTCATAGACGCACTGACACCTACTGTAATGTCCGGCGTGGGGTGCCATGAATCGTAGACTGAACTAAACCCCGTCGACAATTCAGCTGAGACTGTAGGGCGTTTATCTGCGCGGGCAAGTTCAATATTTAATTCGCCCTTTTCAACATTAAGCGCGTCCGCCTTCAAATTATTTCGGTTTTCATCTGCAAGCGCCAAAAAATTTTCAATTTCGACGAGTTCAAGCGCGGTAGAAAATTCTTCCAACGTGAAATCGGGTACACTGTCAACCGACATTAACGTTGCAAGCTTAACCAAATTTACTTCGTAGGCGGCATGAGATTTTGCCGTATCCTGTCCGGCGTTGGAAGTTTCAACCTGCGCGCGCAGAAGATCGATTTTCGCCTTTGAACCGGCGTCGTACAAAAGGGCAATATAATTTTCATGCGCCGCGTAATTTTCCTCTGTCTGTAAATCTACCTTAGTTGTCGCCAAACTTTCCAACGCGTCCACATAGGCGATTGCAACTTGGTAAATTAAATCGTCCTGCGCTTGATAAAAATTCAGCCGCGCAGTTTCAATATCCAATTCTGCCGATTTTATTTGCGTCTCTAATTTATTGCCGCTGTAAAGCGTAAGTGACGCCGAAATATTTCCGCGCAGAGATTTTGAATGGTTCGCGCCTTCAGTCTTCGACATATTAAAACTGCTTGACCCATTTACTTTAACGCCTTTACCTCCTTTTGCCGATTTTAAATCTGCTTCTCTTACTGCGATTGCGTATTCTGTCTGTTGCAGGGATGGATTATTTTCAAGTGCCGTCTGCACCGCCTCTTGTAATGTTAATGCACTTGCTGACATCGGCATTATAAGTGACAGTGCCATTGCCGCCAAAAATTTTTTCATGAACTTTCTCCTTAACGAAGGAATTATTTTTCGCCATTTGTATCACGTCATACACATTGAACGCAGTTTTTTTTTCTGCAAAAATATTTTCAGCTGCCGAAATATTTTTATCAACTGTAGAAATATTTTTATCAACTGAATTTTCTTTTTCAGCGTTATCATTTTCAGGCTTAGATATAGCCGTATCTTTCGCCATTTGTATTACGTCGTCAACACTTACGGCAGGTTTTTTTTCTTCATAAATTTCATTTACGGCGGAAATAATTTTTTCTCTTGAAACATTTTCCGCAGGTTTATCGGCAGTAACAACTTTTTCAATGTCAACGCCTTTATTCGTCGAAATATTTTTATCTACAGTAACGGCTTTGTCTACAGAAACAGTTTTGTCTACAGAAACAGTTTTGTCTGTAGAAACATTTTCGGCAGAAGATTTTTTTTCAAGCTCGACGATCTTTTCTTTATTTTCTAAATCTACTTCGTCAAGCGTCGCTCTAAACATTGCCTGTGCCTTGCGAAATTCGCGCAAACCCTTACCAATGGCGCGACCGACTTCAGGCAGTTTGCCGGGACCGAAAATTACAAGTCCGGCAATTAATATCATTATTAATTCTCCTGCGCCAATTCCGAACATTCATTTTCCACCTTTTATTTCAAATTTGCTCTAAACTGACGTTTAAAATTTTCTACATTATAACATAAAAAAAACGTCTCGAAAAATTTTTTCCAAGACGTTTGAAATTGCCTAAAAATTTTTATATTTCAGCTGAACAATTCGGTTGAAAG
>CAJOKY010000207.1 GCA_905235425.1 uncultured Selenomonadaceae bacterium | reverse complement strand
TGAAAGATTTTGCGGTAACCATATTCGTTGGCTTACTGACGACGAAATTTGGTTGACCTTCGACAGCGGCATTTGGTCTCGGCGCAGTGAAAAATCTTCTTGCCTTTACCCCTTTGCTACTCGCTTCGCAGACCGGATGCTGAATTTCGCGAAGATTTTGGACGCCAATGTCAACAATGCCGCTAAAGCAGCAGTCACAACCAACAGCGACGGCTCCATACAGAAGGCAGACGAGCAAGCTAAGAAAAAATTCGACATAGCTAAAGCCCGCAGAGATAAAGCCTTTGCTATCGCCTACTACTTCAAAAAACGGAAAAATTACAGCGCGGCGATTGACCTGCTCAAAGGTTGCGATTCTATCCTCATCACTGCCGACGACCTTAACTGCCACAAGAATTTGTTCTGCGTCAAGAACGGCGTCGTTGACCTGCAGACTGGCAAGCTCTATCCTCTCGACCCCAAATATTTCATCACTAACCAAGCCGACGTTTTCTTTGACCCGAAAGCTGATACCGCCTTTATCGAAAAATTTTTCTCTGAAGTCATACCGGACGAATCAACACGGCAAGGCGTTTGGCGTTATCTCGGCTATTGCTTGACCGGCGAAAAGATTTACCACATCTGCCAATTCTGGCGTGGTAGAGGTGCTAACGGCAAAACCACTATCCTTGACATGCTCATCAAACTTTTCAGCTCCTACGCCATCAAATTTCCTACCAATGTTTTGCTTGAATCTACGCATCCTCTTGACGCAAACGCCGCGTCGCCCGCTCTTGCCATGCTTGACGGCGACATCCGCCTTGCTATTCTCGACGAGATTCCGCGTAACTGCCGCCTCGACGCCACTACCTTCAAGACTATCACCGGAGACCAATTCATCACCGCCAGACCTTTGTACGGTAATCCTCGCAAGGTTGAACTCCGCGCCAAATTGATTCTTAACGGCAATCACCTGCCGACCTTTGATGTTGACGACGGAGGCTTACAACGCAGAATTAACAACGTCGAGTTTACTCAATTCTTTCCTGCTGACCGCGCTGATGTCACTCTCCCCGCTAAACTTACCACACCGGAAAATCGCTCTGCCTTGCTCAACATTTTAGTTGGGCACGCTCAAGACTTTTACCAGGACGGATTAATTGAGAGCGACGACATGAAGGCCGCCAAAGCCGAATACTTCAACGAGAATGATTTCGTCTCTAACTTTGTCGAGGAGTATTGCATTGCCGGTGAAGGTGGCGAAATTAAGCGCAAGGATTTTGAAGCTAGACTAATTTCCGCCTACCCGTCAGAGACCTCGCGATTAAAGAAAAAGGATTTACTCCGCGTAATCACGGAACGTCTTAATTTTCTCGGAGCCGCTTATATGAAAGCACATGGCAATCAAAATGTCTTCAAGAATATCCGTTGGACATGATATTTATTTGGTTCACACTTCGCCAGAATACGGCGGAGTTTTTTTTTACGGATGAGCAGATTAAAAAATCGAGACAGGGTTAAAAAATGAATCAAATTTTAACCACTAAAAAAATCCAACAAATGGCGTTAGGACGCGCTCCTTTCGTGTTTTCGGTTAAAAAGGTTAAAAAATTTTCCATTCTTTCTGTTCTAAATAATAGTCAAAATATCAAAAGGTTAGAAGGGGGGTGGTTACTAAATTCTTCTGAACTTTACTAACAAATTTTAACCATTTTAACCATAGGGCGTCAGGACGCCATTTTTACGGTTAAAAAATTAACGTTTTTTAACCCTCAAACGATTTTTTGTTCGTTTTTTAACCATACACCCTTTGACTTTTTCATACATATTTCAGTTAAGAGAGGCGAAGCGGACTATACGAACAATTTCATTTTCTTGTAATGCACTTTGATAGTTTCGTTGGCAAGGAGCTTATAGGCGAGATTTTTACCGATTAACAACTCTTCGCAAAGCTCTTCAACAGTGATGAAAGATTATCCATGCTCGGATACCTCCTGAATTACTATGAGTGTTAAGCATTACTTGTAATATCTGAAAACTATTCTTAATTATAAATAATTTATAATAATCATGAAAGTTAATTCTTTAGGTATTCCAAGTAAAAAAACCTAAAAAAAGTTGGGCGAGGCTTTTGCAAGCCTCTTGCCCAAACTTTTTTTGGATTCCTTGTTATATGAACTTAATACCAATTCTAGACTATTTCAGTAACAACGTTGTTTGGCTTAATGCGGAATCAATTTCAGGTTATAACATGTTTCGCCTCGATTGTTGCGATCGGTCTTAAGTTTTTCGCCAAAGTGTTGATTGAGTCGTTTACCACTAGAGGCACAATCTTTTAGGGCATCAGGTAATACTTTGTTGACTGCTTGAAAAATTAACCCAGTAGTCATTTCAGGATTTACGTTCTCGGTAAGTTGTAACGTTTCGTTAAATAACTGAGTGAGCTTTTTTTGAGTATTAATACCTGAATTTTTAACAGCGTCGGAAAAATTTTGGCGTTCAGTGTCGGAGAGAGTAGCAACACTTTTCTGATTGTCATCTTCGATACAAGAATTAGGTTCAAATTGAGCTGAGAACTGATTTTTATTCTGAAGTACGCCGGAGAAAGCCAGTAAAGCTTTGAGGACGATAGCAGTTTTTTCTTTTTCAAAGTATACATCTTCAAAAGAGGCGACCAATGGGTTAGTGTTGTCCATTTTTTTGGGGAAAGGAAGAACGGAAAGTCTGTATACTAGAGCAGGTTCCAAGGATGAATTATCGCCTGTGACGATGGGATAATTCGTGTTTAACAGGATTTTGAAGGAAGTGGCTTCGGGAAGACAACTGCCATCAGCAAAAGACTTGAGTTTGGCGATCTGTTTCGCAGTCATTCTATTCTTCCCCACTTCTTTTACGTAAACCAATCGCGTAGGATTCGTGAGAAAATTATCATCTGAAATCTCGGACAGACTGTTTAGAGTGGTGGTATCGTCGTGAGACATCAGGCGAGTAATGATATTTGAGATACGAGTCTTTCCGCCTTGTGACTTTCCTTGGAAAGCGAATATTTTTTTTATGGTTGTAATCGGAGTAAGTATTGCTCCGATCTGTTCGTAAGCAAGTTTGACAGCTTCTTGCGATCCGAGTGAATCCCAAAGCAATGCGTCGAAAGCGTCAGGATTTTCAAAATTCGGTTTAAAATCAATATCCAGCGAGAATAAGGTAAAGAAATTGTGACGCTCCTCTGGCTTAATGGAAGTAAATTCACGAGAATAGACATCAAAAAAACCGTTATTCATCATAACTTGTTGCGGTTGCAACTGTATACAATTTGAATTATCAAGGCGTGGAATCTTGTGCAATAATCGCTGAGCAGAACGATTGAACATTCCCTGCGGAAAGTTAATGCTGTCAGCAATCTGGTCGTCAATATAAGCAAAATATTCATTTTTAACAAAGGTATCATCAACTAGAATATGGCGATTGGCGTCACGATCTAGGAACGCATACCGCCATGCGACTTTGCCCTGAACCCTTATTTTTGCTATGCCGTATATCGCTATGAAAGAATCCTCCAATATCTTCCAATCCAGCGAACCACCAATGACAGTTTCATCGCCTTTGTTTAATTCTGCAACTTTTTTCCGAGAATCTTCATATTGGTCGAAGATCTGTTTTTGCCGGAGTTTTTCTTCACTCATTTTTTGATATTTAAATATGGCTAATTCTGCGTCTATAAGACCGTTCAAAACTTTATTGTTCGCCTGTTGCATCATTGGTGTTGTCAATCCCACGGAGGGGAAAAGCATAATGTTTTGCACATTGTTTGGATAATAAATAGGTTGAGTGACTGTAGGTGTTTGTGACGGAAAAATTTGATTTGTTACGACAGCGGGAGAATAAGGTTGAACATTCCTCTGTGGCGGATGTTCCAGTTCCACACCCGAAGAAAATTCTTCACTCGGTATGTTCTTCGTAGTTAGTGAGACTTCTGCATTCGCGTTCGTTTCAGTTTCAAGAGCAATTTCAGTTGTCGGCGTGATTTTCGTTTTTAAGGAGTATGCTCCAGCTTGTTGATTGATGCTGTTATTGTCGTCTTTGTTGCCCATAAATTTTTTCTCCTTTCAAAAACCACCTTTGACTATGCCAAACTTTATCGTCATTCCCCGACAAAACTTAAGCCGCCTTTGTACGCACGTAGCATGCACGGAAAAAATTTTTCTTCTGCGCAGTTTTAACCGCTCAGAAAGTAGCTGAAAATAAAAATTACCGTGCAAGTTCCATGCATGTAACAAAATCAAATCTCATCAATAGGCTGACACCAATGTTACCGGATTTAACATTATCTCCGCCACGTGCCAACGCAAGCAGATAAAGTTCCGGCTGACATTGCCGAATTTGACCTGCTTCATCAGTTTTGCTTTATGATCTTTTTGTGCGTAAACTTCCAGCAAATCTAGCTCGTAAAATTTATTCAAGACGCCTTGCAAGCTGTCTGGAAACGGCTGATCGTGTCTGCTGTAATATTCAATCACGTATTCGAATCCCGAATCTGAAATTAACATCAAATTCTCCTTTGACCAGTAGGCTATGAAGTTGCCCATAGCAAATCTATCCTTGTCTGGTGCCGCTATATTCTCGCAGGATAAGCCGTATTTT
>CAJOKY010000206.1 GCA_905235425.1 uncultured Selenomonadaceae bacterium | reverse complement strand
AATACAAATAAAGATAAGCAGCATACAGTTATTTGGGATAAAAATACCACAAATGCAAGTGAATTATAAACACGGAAAAAAAAGCGAGGAAATCAGCGCGCGGTACGAAGACCCTTCAAAAGAAAAAGGAATGACGCTTAAAATTAATCAGAAAGTCGAAACGCAGGCAGAGGCTGAAAAGCTTGCTAAGAAAAAATTAAGAGAGAAAAATAAGGAAGAAATTAAAATATCTATGTCACTTGTAGGCAATTTCGCCTATCTCAGCGGCAACGTTGTCGCGCTTGACGGGCACGGATGGTTTGACGGAAATTATTTAATCGAAAAAGCTACGCACAAAGTAGGCGGCGGCTATGAAGTGTCATTGGATTTACGCAAATGTTTGAGTGGGTATTAAAATGATAGAGCTTGATAAAATTTATAATGAAGATTGTTTAATCGGTATGTGCGATGTTCCTGACAATTCAATAGATTTTGTCTGCACCGACCTTCCGTATGGTATGATTGACAGAAGTTGGGATAAACGCATTGAACTTTCAAAGTTTTGGGAGCAAGTCAAGCGCATATTAAAACCACAGTCAAGCGTGGCGCTTTTTGCAAGCGGTAAATTCTCTTTTGCGTTAGCTCAGTCAAATTGGGATTGGTACAAGTACAAATGGGTATGGGTAAAAAATATGCCGACGTGTTTTGTACACGCCAAAAACGCACCTATGCACAAGTACGAAGAAATTTTGATATTCTCTAACGGCGTGATTAATCACGAGTCTTTGTCGCCGAATACGCGAATGAAATATTTCCCGCAGGGTGTCAAAGACATTGAACCAACGCAAAAAAAGACTTCGCACGGCAGACTTGTAGGTATATCAAGCCAGCTTAGGGCGGGGGTTAAATGTCAAGGTAACACGCGCTTTAACGCAACTAATAAATTTGGCAGTGTATACGGCAGGAGACCTTCCCAAAAAGAAATTTACACGCAGACGAAAGAAGGCTACCCTTCGGACGTTTTAAATTTTAATGCGGTCTGTACCAATTTAAAATTTAATCCTTCTCAAAAACCAACTGATTTATTGGAATATCTAATCAAAACCTATACGAACGAAGGTGAATTGGTACTTGACGCGACGATAGGCTCAGGAAGTACAGCCGTTGCTTGCGTGAATACGGGCAGACACTTCATAGGTTTTGAAACGGAAAAAGAATATTGCGAAATAGCGAACGAGCGAATAGCAAAGGCGCGGGCTGAAAGAAGTCAGGCGCTTTTTTAGTAGGTGATTTAATGTCGAAAGTGCAACAATTAAACGAGTGCAAAGAAATAGACACGCGGCAATTTGCAGATGATAAATTTGAACATACCTGCCCACGTTGCGGCTTTAAATTTGGAGCTAAGAAAAATGTTCGATTGGAAATGGAGCCTAAAAGACCTGCCTCCTACAAACGGGATAAAGGTATTTAGTTGTTTTTCGTGCGGCGGCGGCTCGTCAATGGGATACAAGCGCGCGGGTTTTGAAGTTATAGGCAACGTCGAATTAGACAAGTCGGCTAATGCGGCTTATGTGAAAAATTTAAATCCCAAATACAATTTTTGTATGGATTTAAGGGACTTCAATCAAATTGAATCACTTCCGGCGGAGCTTTACGAGCTAGACATACTGGACGGTTCGCCGCCTTGTACGACATTTTCCACGCTGGGCAAAAGAGAGGCACATTGGGGTAAAGCTAAAAAATTTCGCGAAGGGCAAAAATTACAGACGCTTGACGATTTATTTTTTGTATTTTTAGAGACAGTAAAAAAATTGCGCCCAAAAATTGTGATAGCCGAAAACGTGAAAGGCTTGATACAAGGCAACGCCAAAGGCTATGTTAATCAAATTTTGCGCGAATTTAAAAAATTAGATTATGACGTACAGATGTTTCAGCTGAATGCGGCATTTATGGATGTTCCACAAGTACGCGAAAGAATATTTTTCATTGCCAACAATCAGCATTTCCCGCCTCTGCAACTTAATTTTAACAACCCCGTTATACCGTTTAAGGCGGTTCGTAGTGACAGCGGCGTTGAAATTAAAAACGGGCTGATGAAAAAACGTCTGGAATATATGTTGCCGACCGATACAATGATAGCAAATATAATTTTGAGGGTTGAAAATCGCTGGAGTTGTTTTGGTTCAAAGATATTTCAAGACGACAGAGTAGCGGCGACATTGACGAGTACTGGTTCCTTTATTCGAGCTTATGACAAAATGCGTCTGTCACGGGAAGATATTGTTAATATTTCAACATTTCCGCAGGATTATGATTTTGATAAAGCGCCGGTTAGATATCTATGTGCAATGAGCGTACCGCCAAATATGACGGCAAATATAGTGACAGAAATTTATAGGCAGTGGCTGAGTAGGTGACGTTATGGAAAATTTTTTATGTATGTTCGCAGGAGCGTTTTTAGGTAATTTGCTTGCTGAATGGTTCTATAAACATTTTTTGAAAGGCAGGTGATAACGTGACAGATACAGAAGTTTTTTCGCTTGGTACGGTCGGAATGCTCTGTACGCGGCAGGGGTTGAATGTTTTGTCGGCGGGATTAGCCGGTGAAAGAATCGTCTTTACAAAATTGGCAATAGGCGACGGCATTTTGGAAGTCACAAGCGACAATGAATACAGAAACGCGGTTTTGAATTTAACGGCGATGAAAAATTGGCGATTGGACTTGCCGATTGTTGAAAATGTCAATCAAGGCAACGGCTTAATGCTCCTGCACGCCATAAAAACCAACGCCGAAATAGCCGAAGGCTTTTTTGCACGCGAGCAAGCGGTTTTCGCGATTGACCAATCTACCGGCGCCGAGATTTTGTACGCGTACCGAAACAGCGGCGACAATTCAAGCTTTTTGCCGTCAAATACCGGACCCGTAGCAAAGACAATTGATTTAGGCATTGTCACGGTGATTCAAAATGCGCAGAATGTTGAGGCTATACTTGACCAGTCATTTGCATATGTGTCACTGGCAGATTTTAAAATGCACGTCGACAGCGAACACCCGCATTTGAACACGCCGAATCACTACGGCAACGTTACGGCGACAAATGCATTTTGGGTAACTAACGAAGATAATCACCTTTATCAAATGTCGGTAGAAAATGCGCGGCAGGTGATTTTAGGCGACGCGGCGGAGCTAATCCCTTCTCTCGGTAAAACTATCAAAGATAATCAGTCTAAAATTGACGAGCTGAAAATTATCACGGACGCCAAAAACGAACTCGGCTTAGATGCAAATATGATGATTGTTGAAGATTTTAATCCCGCGACGGAGATTGATAATTTCAAAGTCAAGGTGTTATCTTGTGCGCAGAATGGAAAGATTATCGGCGTGCAGACGGACGAAGGCATTATCAGCGGACAGTTTTATTGGATATCGGACGGCTACAATCAAGAATTGGTGCAGGTTACAGGCTCGGTGTATTCTACCGATTATTTTCACGTCGAATTGGCGGAGCGGTTGACGTATGCTTATAACACAAGTACAGTATATCTTTATCGCACGACGGCTTTTAAAGGTGTCGAAACGGTAGACAAAAAATCGGTTAGTTGGACGCCGTCAACGTCGTTCAAAGGTATTTCGGCGAACATTGAAAGGGTGAAAATTTTGAACACGAGTAAGAAAAATCGCGCGGCTTTGCAAATTCAAGGTGAAGGTTTTGTCACGAAAGACGGCTATTTTACCCTGACAAATGACGAGGGAACTTTCACTTATACTGAAGGCGGCGGCGATGATGAAAATCAAGAATGGGTAACTGATGCCGATATGGATGAATTATTTTCGAGGTTTAATTAATGCAAAAAATACCGTTAAAATATCGTGCTAAAGTGGCTCATAAGTACAATGACAAAATGGTTGAAGGCAGTTTGTTATTGCGCAGTTACGCGCCTTTTATATACGGCGAGGGTTTTTGCGTCAAGGTAGACCCCGACACTATTCAAAAATTGGCGGGCTACGATAAAGACGGCAACGAAATTTACAAGACTTACAGATTGAAACGCGTCCAAATTGAAGGTGGTTTATTTGAGTATACCTTATAGATTTCGCGGCATTGACGAGACGGGAAATTGGCGGTACGGCGACTTGATTCAAGATAAAATTTGCGTCATAGTGGACGATAACGCGGGATATTTCAAGGTTAAGCCTTCTAGCGTCGGTTTGCTGATTGGTTATGATGTCGATGGTAATGAAATTTATGAAGGCGACAGCGTCATTAACAAAGACGGCGAAGTTTGGCAGGCGCTTGAACGATATTCCGACGTTGACAATGCCGACAGGGTGAATTATTACAGGTTGAAGGTGGTGAAAAAAGATGTCTTTTGATATTTCGGAAATTGGCGGTTTCGGTTTCGGCAAACTCGGCGACGTGGAAATTGCGGAAGGAGTTGTAGCCGATATCAATTCCTACGCGCGAATCAGCAAGATTGACGAGCTTAATGACGACAAAATAGCGATTGATTCTGACACGGCTTTTATCGGCAAGTACGAGGATCAGCGCGGGCAATGACGTTTTGGTACACGTTTCTGCGGCGGCGTCCGAAACAAAATTTTTGGGCAGGTACATTGTCGCGAAAATTCTTTTGGCGCAAAACGGTTTAATCACTCTGTCAAAAAATATCACCGATTTAATACCTCGTGACCAGTTTGAACTTTACAATTTGCAGATTGTCACGATAGCCAATTTTAAAAATTTAACGATTAAGGCGGGAGCTGAAATAATGCCTCCGCTTTTTCATATTCACAAACTTCACGGCGGGATTTTGGCGATTAGGTGTTATGACAGCTTGAAATTTGAAGGCGGGCATATTGACTTGGCGGAAAATGGCATTCCGTCAAATGCCAAGCACTTATTCAGACCTTTAACCGAGCAGGAGACAGCGGCGAACGGTGAAAGTGACTTTGCTAAGTTCAGCGGGCAGGAGAATTTCATTACTGCTGAAAGACTTTTGCTTAATGCAGGTGACGGCGTGGCTTTTATCGCGGCTAAAAATATTTACGGCAACGCTGATTCGCGAATTGGCAACCCCAAAACGCACGGTGCGCATTTCTGCAGAGGCGCGGCTAATTCGGCAGGTGTTAAGCCCGCGAACATTACAAATGTCGGCGGCAGTACAATTTTGATAGCCGCTGAAAATATTTACAATTTTGATGAGAAGATGATTGCCAAATACCGCAATGCACCTACTAAGGAAAGTGAAATTGGCAAGGGACTTTGCAGGTGTTATATCGCGTCCAATACGCCGCTCCGCAATGACGAGGGCTTATATTCTTATGACGTTTTGCATATGCCTTCGCGCCTTGAAAATATTAACGTCAAGGATTTCGGCAACGGGAATTTCGGCGATATCGTCAACCCTACGAAGGCGATTAACAATTACGCGCGTGTCACGGCGATTAATCAAGGCGGCTGTAGATTGACACTTGCCGATGAAACGCTAAACGGCTTGACGCCGATTGATGAAGGCACGCTGATTCTGATTCAAGTCATTCAGAAAAGCCATTTGCACGTACAAAATGCAGGTGATATCGCATTGGCAAAGGTAATGTCACGCGGTGAAAATTACGTCGTGACTGACTACCCTGCTCCTGCCGTAAATCTTGCTGATTATGCAATGCAAATTATTTCTGTACCGCAGTTCGTGAATTTCACTTTGAGTGCGAATTACACGGGAACGCCGAAATTTAACGGCAAGGTAGGCGGGGTGTTGGCTTTTGCCGCCAGTAACCTTTTTGAGATAAATGAAGGCAATTTGAACGTCGAAAACAAAGGCGGAGCGCCGTCATACGGGCTTGAAGGGCTTGAATTTATCGGTAATTCGCAGGACTTCAAAAAATTGCCGTTGGACGAGAAAGGCGGGAGTATTTTTATTCTTGCTAAAAATATTAAATTCAGTGTCAACGCGCGGCTCGGTACGCTGAAAAAAGGCGCAAATATTATGATGATTGCCGATAAAATTACCGATTTTGCGCAAATATGCTTGACAGGCGAGCAAGAGGGCGGTTATTCGGCTTATGGCGGCGGCTGGTGCTTTATTTATTGCAATAATTAAGGCGCGGAACTCGACACGCGCCGCATTTTAGACATAAAGGAGGATTAAAAATGGGTATGACTAAGCTTAAATTTGAAACGGTAGACACCGGTTATAAAACGTCCACTAAAACTTGGGGCTACGTCAATCCTGAAGCGTCGGACTACGTTTTAAAAAGCCTTGTAACCGGCGCTTATGCGCTATCACGTAATAGCGTGCGCACAATACACCGTGTCGATACACGCGACATTACAAATGCAACTGAAGAGGTTACGCCTGTTGCCGGCGGAATATCGGCAAGCTTTTCAAGTACAAGCGATTTCTTTTCTGCCAATAGCACGACGTTTAAAAATTTCTTGCAGGCGGGATTAACCGCCGAAGAAAATAAAATTGGCAATAGCAATTTTAATACCGATAACACAGCACTGAACTTTGAGATTTTCGCCAATGATGAATATGCCGGCATACCTATCACCTACAGCAAAGTTGCTGAACTTATTGCGGGGTCTAATTCAAATATTCAGACCGTTGTAGATTATTTGAATGATAAAATTGCCAACCCTGAAGATGGCAACGACCAAGTGAATGTGGTGGTTTCTTATGATTCGACGACGCAGACATTGACGTTTACCGGCACCGATACAAGCGACGAGGCAACACTTACAATTGATATTGATGCCGGTCTTGCCGATGCGGACGGTTTCGGTAATTATGTTTTGAAATCGCTTTATGACAACACGTCAGATACAAGCGCGTTTGACGTTGACGACGAAGAATATTCAATGTCACTTGTGGCAGAATAAACCGGCGCAAAACTCGACATGCGCCGCATTTCAGATAGAAGGAGGAATTTCAATGTTTGATATTCAGCTTTTTGCGGAGAGTTGGGCAAATGCACCTACCGCAAATATAACGTTTGATGTCAATCTTAACACCGACGGCAACATTGCGCAGGAAGGCGAAACCTTAGCCGGGCAAAAGTCTTTTACTATCAAAGGATTTACGGCGGAAATTACGCCTGCGCAGGCTAATACCGTACTGGATAAAATTATCGGCGACATTGGCGGCGGCACTTATGTCAGCAATTCGAAAGTTCGCAATATTACGCAAGGTGTAGAAGGCGAGCCGGACTGATTTTTAGGGGTGATTTAAATGGCGGCAAAATCTGAAATTAATTTGGCATTGGGCTATGAAGACGAAACCAAAAGAAAAATAGTTATCGGACCGTACGCGGAAATGGACAGCACGGCATTGGCAGAAATCAAGGCTAAAATCAAGGCTTTTAATGCCTCTGATGTCAGCGTTGTTTCAAGCCTTATTCTGTCGGACGGCGGTGCGTCTTGTACGGGCATTGTCGAAGCAAGCGTTACCACTACCGATTCACGCGAAATTAATCTTAATGACTAGGAGGCGTGAAATATGGCTACAGCTCTTAAAATTTACACTACTGACAATAACAGCAATCAAACGAACAAGACCGTAAGCAACGTGAATCCTGCGGCTAGCGATTATGTACTGAAAAATTTCAGTCAGCAATTGATTAATCTGTCGGCTAATACTTTCAATCGCGTTGAACGTATTGACACGAAAGATATCACGAACGCTACGCAGGCTTAATCGGAGGTGAAAAAAATGTTTGATATTCAACTTTTCAACGATACTGTTATCAGTTCAAGCAAAGGCAATTTGTTGGTCGAATTTTACGACGGCGATAACCGCACCTTGACGGTTGACGATCCGAGAAGTGATTTGACGGCGGCAGAACTTAACGCATTTGTTGAATCTATGAAGACTTCCCAGCCGCTGATTGGCGACAAGGCAGGCGCATCTATTACCGGCGCGTCTAAATTCACGATTGTTGACAAGGTGGAAGTTAAATTCGATTTGACCGATTAAAATTTGCCGCGTGAAGGCGGCTCGTAATAAATAATGGTTAAATGTCTGAAAGTGGCGCGTGTCGAGTTTTGCGCTTAATGCGGGGGAGCTTTGAAGTTCCCCCTATTTTTTTTAATTTTTTTGAGGTGAAAATTATGACAAAGGATACTGCAACTAAACTGTTAAACCAAAACACGGAATTTAAAGGCGTCGTGATAAAAATTATTGAAGAATTGGACGGCATAAGTGTCAGTGACTGCAAAAAAATTTTGGACGCGGTTAATTGTTTCGTCGTGGAAAATACGCTGATTGACGCCGAAACCACGAAGTCTTTGCTGGCAGAAGGTGAATCAGATGAATAAATATATCTCAAATGCCGTTTATGAAATGTTGGAAGTTTTAGACGGTATGTCTTATGACGAATGCAAC
>CAJOKY010000205.1 GCA_905235425.1 uncultured Selenomonadaceae bacterium | reverse complement strand
GGGCGGATGGGCAAAGCCCTATGTGATCGGAGCCTTTGCCCGGTATGCCCGGCTACCTTGCCGACCCGCTTTTCATAATAGTTGACACTGCGGCGGAAAGTGGCAGAGACTTCAGCAAGCAAGGACCTATTTGCACGGGACCTTACACGGTTGAAAGTTTTGTAAAAGAAAAAGCCATTATGAAAAAGAATCCGAATTACTACGCGGCAGTTCCCTATGAAACGGTTGAAATTCCCTCAATCGACGATCCGAACACTCGTGCAATGGCGTTGCAGGCAGGTGACGTTGATATAGCCGTAAACATTGCGGCAGGCGACATTGATATTTTCAAAGGCAACGATAAATTTTTTGTAGACGAAATTCCCTCTCTGCGCGTTGTACTTGCGCGTATGAATCAAAACCCCGACAGAATTTTATCAGATCCGAAAGTTCGCGCCGCATTTATTTCAGGCTGTGATCGCGAAACTTACAACAACGTACTTTTGAAAGGCACGTTTATACCGGGCAAAGCGCCTGTTCCGCCTTCTCTTGACTACGGTTTTGACAAGTTGACAGACCCCAACGCGTACAATCCCGAACGCGCCAAAACTTTACTCACCGAAGCAGGATGGACTGATTCAAACGGCGACGGCATACTTGATAAAGACGGTAAAAATTTGGAGCTTGACTTCGTGGTTTACAATTCCCGCGCAGAATTGCCGCTTTATGCTGAGGCGGTACAAGCCGATTTGAAAAAGTTGGGATTCGACATCAAAATTAACACGGTTGACTACAACTTAATTGACAATATGGGCATTAAGGGCGAGTACGATTTACTTATTTCAAATATCACGACGGCGAACACAGGCGATCCCGAAATTTTCTTGACGTGGTATTGGAAGACAAATGTTGACGGCAATAACCCGCAAAACGGTTCAGGTTACAGCAATCCCGAATACGACGCGAAATTGGAACAGCTTAATTCCGAATTTGACGCTGAAAAGCGTCGTCAGCTTATAATTGAACTTCAACAGATTTTACTTAATGACGGCGCGTCAATATTCTTCGGCTACCCGCAGACAAATATTATAAGTTCAAAACGTGTTGACGGCGTTAAAATGTATCCTTCCGATTATTACTGGATTACAAATTTGATTAAGCCTGCAAAGTAAGTGATAAAATGTTACTTGACGTAAAAAATTTGGAGGTTTCGTACGCAAAAAATTCTAAGCCCACAATTCAAGGCGTGAATTTTAAACTTGACGAAGGAAAAATTCTAGCTATTGTCGGTGAAAGCGGCTCCGGCAAAACTACGGTAATTCGCGCGATTTTAAATGTTTTACCAGGCGGCGGCAGGGTGTCAGACGGTCAAATTATTTTCAACGGCAAAAATTTAGTTAAGCTTGATGAAAAAGGCTGGCGAAGTCTGCGCGGCAAAGATATTTCAATGATATTTCAAGACAGCGGCGCGATGATGAACCCCGTTCATACAATCGGCAAGCAGTTTGTCGAATACATTCAGACGCACAGCGACCTTGATAAAAATGCGGCCTATAAAATGGCGGAAGAAAAATTGACGCTGATGAATTTGCCCAATCCGCAAAATATTTTAAATTCATACACCTTTGAACTTTCTGGCGGTATGCGTCAACGTGTCGGTATTGCAATGGCGATAACTTTTCAGCCTAAACTTTTACTTGCCGATGAACCTACAAGCGCTCTTGACGTTACAACGCAGGCGCAAATTGTAGGCGAATTGATGTTTGTCACACGCGGTACCGGCGCGGCAATGATTATTGTCACGCATAATTTAGGCGTTGCGTCATACCTTTCAGATAACATTATCGTAATGTCGCAGGGCAGAGTTGTTGAGGCGGGTGCGACGGCAGAAATTATTAAAAATCCGCAACACGCTTACACAAAATCTTTGCTGGCGTCCGTGCCTGAAATGGGGAAAAATCGCTATGTCTGATATAATTATGAGCATTGAAAATCTTACGAAAAAATTTCCCGTTTCCGGCGGAAAATTTCTGACTGCATGCGATAACATAAGCTTTCACGTACGAAATGGCGAAACAATCGGCATTGTCGGTGAATCGGGTTGCGGCAAAACGACGCTTTTAAAAGCCATTATGAATATGCAGTTGCCAACTTCCGGCAGGATAATTTTTCACGGCAAAGATATCACGAAGTTGACCGGCGAAGAGAAACGGCAAAATTACCGCCATATTCAAATGGTTTTTCAAGACCCTACCGCCGCGTTTGATCCGAAGATGAGAATTAAAGATATTGTCTGCGAACCGCTGATAAATTTTGATTTAATTTCACGCGCGGACGTTGAAACAAAGGCTCGTGAACTTCTCGCGCAGGTTGATTTACCGCCGGACTTTGTACACCGTTATCCCCACAATATGAGTGGCGGTCAGCGTCAACGTGTTGCGATAGCGCGGGCGTTGGCATTGGAACCTGAAGTCATTGCATGCGACGAGGCGACAAGTGCGCTTGACGTTTCGGTACAAGATACGATTGTAAAATTGCTGGTAAAACTGCAACGCGAAAAAGGCATTACCTACATTTTTATATGCCACGATTTGGCGCTTGTAAGCATGTTCAGTCACCGAATTGCGATTATGTATCTCGGCAATATGATGGAAAAAATTGACGGCGATAAACTGAATCAAGCGCGGCATCCTTACACACGCGCGCTTTTAAAAGCTGTCTTCTCTACGAATCAAGAAAATAATCAGTACATAGAAATTTTGCCGGGCGAAATTCCGAGTCCGCTTGATATGCCGTCGGGCTGTCCATTCAGAAATCGTTGCGTCTATTGTCAAGACCTTTGTACGAAGGAGAAGCCGGCGTTTAAAGAATTGGACGACAATCATTTTGTAGCTTGTCATTATCCGATTGATTAGGTGTTAGCTATTAGCTGTTAGCTGTTAGCTATTAGCTGTTAGCTATTAGCGGTTAGCTTTTAGCGGTTAGCTGTTAGCTTTCAACTTTTAACTACTCACTACTCACTATTCACTACTTACTATTCACCAAAAAACCGCTACCTTTGAATCAGGTAACGGCGTTTTTGTTTAGAAAAATTTATCCCTAAAAGCACGAAAGCCCCGAAAAATTTCGGAGCGTTAATTTCTTTGTGGAGCCGGTAATCAGACTTGAACTGACGACCTGATCATTACGAATGACCTGCTCTACCCACTGAGCTAAACCGGCAAAAACTTAGATTTTTAAAACGTGTGTCATTATAGCATAAAAATTTTAAAATGCAAGTGCGTAGAAAAATTTTTTTAGCTATATAGAACACCTTAATTAACTCTTGAAATTTATAAGTTTGTACGATAATATTTTAAATTTAGAGAATAGATATAACTAGTGATTGAACTATATTAATCATGATTCGGAATGACGTCTTTATCAAGGCGACGATATGAAATTGTTTTAGCGAACACAGAATTTGGGGAGGGTAATTAATGAATAAGTTTGTATTTGATCTGCAAAGATTTGATATAATCCAATATGGTTACGATGATAATGGTCAGCCCACAGAGTGGGTTACGACAAGCGGAGGGCAAGATAAAATTTCTAACGACGTACATTACAAAATTATTAATGTAAATGTATATGGTGCATATATTGATAATTCCGGACAGGGTGTTACTATAAACGGTAGCAATGTCGGTGAGATCGTTTATTCTCATAGTAGTTCAAATATTGTTATGAATCTAAACGGTGGAAATGATTATGTAAATAATTATTCAAGCTATTCAAGAATATATGGCGGTTCAGGTGACGATGTTATAAATAATGTCGGCGCTTCAAATGTACTGATAAATACGGGACCCGGAAATAATACCTCAGCAAATGACGGCGGAAATAATTCTACGATTTACGGCGGTCTGCAGAATGATAATATTGCAGTTTATCACGGAAACTACATATCAATATTTGGTGACGAAGGAAATAACGTACTGACGAATTACTATGGTTCAAACATATTAATAACTGCCGGCAACGGCGATGATACCGTCTTCAATGATCTTACGTACTTTAGCCCCAATGACCCGATCCCTAATAACATCACAATTAATGTAGGCGACGGTAATAATTACATTAACAGCGGCGGAAAAAATGTACAAATTTATTCCGGCAAAGGTAATGATGACGTTTTTATTACAGGGACTGAAATTAATGTTTCAACCGGTGAAGGGCAAGATACAATTATCAATCGCGGTGAATATGTAACTATATTAGCTGACGCCGATAATATTGGAGATCACATTATCAACGAAGGTGATCATGCAGAATTAAAATTGGGTAACGGAAACAATTCCATTACAAACAATGCCGGTACCCTTTCAATCAATGCAGGCGACGGTGACGACTACATATCAAACACAGGCGATAGCGTCACTGTTTCCGGCGGACTCGGTGATAATACTGTTGAAAATTATGGCAACGATAATTTAGGGGATGTTGGTAAACTATAAAAAGTAAAACCACAAGCAATTCTTTGATAAAATAAGTTTGAATGAAAGGATTACTTATGTCTAACTTATTTTATCACAAAGATTTAACAGATTCTCTAAAATTTTTGTTTCCAAAATCAAGTAAAGTCGGACGCCCGGCGCTTAATCCGCGT
>CAJOKY010000204.1 GCA_905235425.1 uncultured Selenomonadaceae bacterium | reverse complement strand
CGATACTTCGGGTTTTGAATTTTGGCGCGAAAAAGTTGCAGGTTCGCTTCGTCTGCCTCCAGCCACGAAACTATTTTCCCGCGCAAAGTTTTGGAGCCGTTGTATTTGTAACCGGATTTTTTTAAAGAGACTGTCAAACTGTCAAAAACCGCATGTATCAAATTCCGCGTCGATAAAATTTCGCCCGACGCATATCGAGACGCCGTAACAATTTTGCCGGATTTCAACGCCAGTAATTTTTCGCGAAGGTCAATTTTGTCGCGCAAACCCTCGTTCGCATTGAAATATGCAACTAAATTTTCGGGCGGACAATCCAACAAATTTCGCAACGTCCACAAAAGCCGCGATTTGCCCGTCCCGTAAGAACCTTCAACCCAAAGGCTCTTCTTGTCGGTGTTGCTCGCCCGACTCAAAATTTTTTCCAAAGACTCAATCGCCGCAATAACCGACTCGTGCGCGTAAGTCTGCTCCCAACGATTTTTCGGATCTTGAATCGAGTCTTCGTTGATTTCGGGATAATAGCCCGCGTCAATCTCAAAATAAATGTCGTACTTGTTCCAGCTGATTTCCATCGTCAGTCCTCAAAAAGTCTCAAAACGTCCTCGGCAATTTTATCGAATGCCGGCGATATTTTTTCACTGTCGCGGGTGAAAATAGCAACGCTTCAGGAAAGTTCGTCGCCTTATGAAAAAGCCGCCGTGAAATTTTTCAAGGCGGGTCATTTATTTCGCTCAACTATGTAATTCATATCGCCAGACTCATGACGTGCGCCCGCTCGATTATCGACGTGCTCAATCTCTCGACGCGACTCCGCCGAAAATTTCTTTCGATTAAAAACGCGTCTATCGAATTTGTGTCAAGCGGAATGTTTTCTTGCATAACCACCGCCGACATCAGGTCGACATAGTTCAGAAAAATTTTGTCACGCGGACAAATCGCACCGTTCACAAGATTGGTCGCCTTCGAGGTGTGAAATTTGTATTTGCGGCTGACCTTGCGCAGATAACTTTCAAGCAGGTAAATGTTCCATTCCCACTCAAAGCCGCGTGTGTCTTTCGCCGGCTCGAATTCATCAAAACTAGTCACGTCCCGCAACGCAATGATTCGACCTTGAACAAACGGCGTCAACGCTTCGTCAATCGCTGAAGTCTGAAATCGGATGAACTTGTCCTTCACGAAAATATTTTTGGAAACGCGAATCATCGAGTCGAATGCAGCGTCGATAACTGTCGTCTGTCGGAGTATGCCCAACTTCTTCGCACGGTCGTTCAGCTCATTCAGCGTCAATTCGTCGCGCAGTGAACAAAATTTTTTGAGTAAGTTGGAACTGCCCGCCGCCGCCCCGTGTGCCGTTAAAATGTTTCCGTGCCGTGAAAATTCTTTAGACAAAAAACGGTCAAACACTACGCCGCGAATCGTCGCCTCGCTGAATTCGGGATTCAAGACCAGTGTGTTCGGAAAATCTTGAACGTTGAATATCGCGTGCCCGTCATTTTTCAAATCGCTCAACAAACCTCTGCGAATTTCGTTGATTTCGGAAAGGTCAAAAGCAAGTTGTTCCGTCAAAAGATATTTCCCGTCGATTGTCTTCGTGTATTTGCGCGGATTGCTCAAGACCTGTTCAACTTCTGTCGCCGGAACATACGATAACTGCTCGTGAATTTGTTCGACGGTAAACGGAACGCCAGCAGGTAAAGAACGAACTTTATATTCAATCACGTCGCCCAGTCGAACAAATTTGTTCACAGCAAAATATTTGTCGGAAAAATAATATTGGCTGTCGTTCGTCCGCAACAAAGCTCCCAACACCGACGGCGTCTTCACATGCCAATCAGTCAGCTTGCCGCGATAGTGCGAAAAAAATTCGTCGTAGTAAACTATCATGTTGCCCGCGTTAAAAACTTTGTCGACTAACCGAAAAACTCGCCCGCGATTCAACGCCGTAACAAAATAATATTTGCCACCATAATAAAACGAAACTTTCTTGATGAAGTTCGTCACGCTGAACGACGCGGGTATCTCTTCGCCGCCGTATCGAAGCTTGTAGGCTCGGCGAATTTGAGTGTCCGTTATAAAATCTGCTCGTACACCGTTTGAAAAATTTTCAGATATAACGACGAGAATTTTCTTCAACATCCTGTCAGACATTTACAAAAACCTCCTCTTGCTGAAAAATTTTATGTCGCCATTATAAATGAAGATTTCCGCGCAGGCAAATATTTTTTGCGCCAACGGTACCTTGCTTGAGTGCAGTTCTTTTGTTACAATCGACGCAAGAGGTAAATAAAATTTTGTAGGTTTGGAAAGGATGGCGATGACTGTATGAGTCAAAAACACATCGGTTTAGTCGAAAAGGATTCGTGGCTTGAGCCCTACGAAGACGCAATTCGCGGCCGCCACGACCACGCGGTTTGGAAAATCTCTCAGCTCACTCAAAACGGCAAACGCTCACTCTCCGATTTCGCCGACGGTCATTTGTATTTCGGTCTGCACCGCACAAGCGACGGTTGGGTCTTTCGCGAATGGGCGCCGCACGCTACGGATATTCATCTGATTGGCGACTTCAACGGCTGGAAAAAAGACGAGGCGTATCGTTGCAAGCGTCTCGAAAACGGAAATTGGGAACTGAAGTTGCCCGCCGATAAAATAAAACATGGCGACCTTTACAAAATGAATGTGCGCTGGGACAACGGCGAAGGCGAGCGAATTCCCGCGTGGTGTCAACGCGTCGTTCAGGATGACAAGACGAAAATTTTTTCCGCGCAAGTTTGGAACCCCGAACAGCCGCATGTTTGGAATGACGACGGTTTCAAAATCGACAAAAGCCCGCTGCTCATTTATGAATGTCATGTCGGTATGGCGCAGGACGCGGAAAAAGTCGGAACGTATGTCGAGTTCAAGGATAATATTTTGCCGCGGATAAAAAAAGCCGGCTACAATGCCGTTCAAATCATGGCGATTCAGGAACATCCCTATTACGGGAGTTTCGGTTATCATGTCAGTTCGTTCTTCGCGCCGTCAAGTCGTTGCGGCACGCCCGAAGAATTAAAAGAGTTAATCGACGCCGCGCACCAAATGGGTCTTGCCGTCATCATGGATATTGTTCACAGTCACGCCGTCAAGAATGAAGTCGAAGGGCTCGGCAATCTCGCGGGCGACCCTAATCAGTTTTTCTACGAAGGCGACCGTCACGAACACCCCGCGTGGGACAGTCTCTGTTTCGATTACGGAAAAGATGACGTGCTGCATTTCCTGTTGAGCAACTGCAAATATTGGCTGCAAGAATTTCACTTCGACGGGTTCCGTTTCGACGGAATCACGTCAATGTTGTATTACAGCCACGGTCTCGGCGAAGCGTTCATGAGTTACGGCGACTACTTCAACGGGCACCAAGACGACAACGCGATTTGTTATCTGATGTTGGCGAACAAGACGATTCATGAGGTCAAGCCCAACGCCGTCACGATAGCCGAAGATGTCAGCGGTATGCCGGGGCTTGCAAGTAAATTCGAGGACGGCGGGTTCGGTTTCGATTATCGGCTCGCGATGAATGTGCCCGATTACTGGATCAAGACGATTAAAGAAAAACGCGACGAAGATTGGAAACCTTTTCGACATTAAAATATTTCTTCCAGTAGGCTCATCTATATATTCCCTTAATAATAATTCCATTTGTGCAAAGAATAATGCATCTTCTTTTTTTTTAAATTGAATAAATATTCCAATTCCTCCAGCTAAAGTCCCATACAAAATTGCTTTTATTTTATTTTCATCCATTTCGTCATCATTCATATTATTACTATTTTTGCTATTTTCTGAATTTTCATTTTCTTCCTCATTATTATCATAGAAATCTTCTTTTATTTTTATAATTTGGAATTCAGTTATAATTTCGCCTAAGTGAATTTCATTGATTAATACCAATTTTAAATTAGCAGCATGTAAAAAAGAATCATTTGAATTAGTCATAAAACCAGTCATAGAATCTTTTATAGCGTGTCTTCCAGAATCAAAATTGCTATTATATTGGTCTTTTGGTATTCTATATATAAAAAAATTTTCAAATTTATCAGAGCCCACTATAGTATCATAATCTAAAAATTTCACTTTATGTATAAATCTAGTGTAAAAATCATCTGCAATTATAGTATAAAATAAAGCATTGAATTCATTATATTTTAAAATATATATTGAACTTCTTCTGGTAAGAGCTAAAATTCTATCGCCGTTTACTGATAAAGATATTATTTCATCTTTTATTAAATTAGAACGTGATTTTTTTAATAAATGCTCTTTGCCTATTTCATATAAGATTAATGCTTTGTGCATTCCACATAATATTTTATTTTGATATTCACAAATTGCAGTTGATAACAATTCTATTTTATCTTTAATTCTCATATTGATACTAAAAGAATAATTTTTTTTGAAATCTAAAAATATATCAAATAAGTATATATATGCATTACTATATTTTTTTATAGGATATAGTTTATAATTATCAGCTACTGATATTAATAATAAATTCTTATCATTATTTCCATAATAACTTTCAATTAAATAATAATTTATTATCGATTGGTTTTCTAATTTTATTTCTTTTTTTAAATTAGATGTATTATTTTTTATTTCTATTATTTGAATATAACTATTCCACTTTTCATCGTCATTTATAATTTCTCTCATTGTTTCTATTAAAATAAAATTATTATTCAAAGT
>CAJOKY010000203.1 GCA_905235425.1 uncultured Selenomonadaceae bacterium | reverse complement strand
GTTCAATGGTTGCTCGCGCAGATGAAGTCGGAATAATCAACGTTAAAATTATCGGCGCTGTTACGAAGGGACAGAAAGGTCAAGAGCTTGCCGAATTGCGCGATATGATATCTGCAGGCGCAGTTGCATTTTCGGACGACGGACACTTTGACGATAACGCGAAAATTTTTCTTAACGCGCTTGACTACCTGCATGGCACGGATAAGGTTATTATCTGCCATGAAGAGGAAACGTCGCTGGTAAAAGAAGGCGTTATGAATGAAGGGCGTCGCAGTGCTATTCTAGGCTTGAAAGGGCGTCCCAGCGTTGCAGAAGACATTGCCGTTGCTCGTGACGTACTTTTAGCCGAATACACCGGCGGACGCGTTCACATTGCGCATATAAGTTCTGCGCGCAGTGTTGAAATTGTTCGTGACGCGAAAAAACGCGGCGTTAAAGTCACTGCCGAAGTCACGCCGCAACATTTAACCATGACTGATGAAATGGTAAATCCTGCCGATTCTTCGACAAAAATAAATCCGCCGTTACGTACGAAAAAAGATTGTAACGCACTTTTGGCAGGACTGCTTGACGGTACGATTGACATGATAGTTACGGATCATTCGCCGCATGCGCCGGAAGAAAAAGACTGTGAATATATTTACGCGCCGTCCGGTTTTCCCGGTCTTGAAACGTCGCTCGGCATTTTGTTGACTGATTTGTATCATGAAAATAAAATTGACTTGGTAACTTTAATTTCAAAAATGACGTATGAACCGGCAACGGTATTTAATCTTGACGCCGGAACTTTAAGCGTAGATGCAAGGGCTGACGTGGCGATTATCGATCCAAATTTGTATTGGACGGTTGACGCTAAAAAATTTTATACTCGCGGCAGTCATTCACCCTTCATAGGGCGGAAATTGAAAGGTCGCGCAGTTTGTACCATTGTAGGCGGTAAAATTTGGAAGGTGTGACATAATGAAAATTTTTTCCGATACAAAATTTTACGTTGCTTGTCCAGGAAACATTCATACAGGGGGACCGGAGCTTTTACATCAAATCGCTTCATTACTGATCCAATACGGAATTGATGCCTACATGTTTTATACATCACAAACTTCCGAAAATCCCGTTGATTATGCATATCGGAAATATTATGTCCCGTATGTCCTTGAAGTTGAAGATAAACCGCACAATGTTTTGATTCTTTATGAAATGATTGGCGAGCGTTATTTTGAATATAAAAACGTTCAAAAGGTATTTTGGTGGCTGAGCGTAGACGGTTATATAAAAAGTACAGCCAACGCTGTTGGAGGTCTTCTTGCCAATCCTTTGGAAAAATCTATGCCGAAGTGTTTTTATTTTCAGCCGGAAGAAACAAATACTGAGCATTGGGTTCAATCTGAATATGCACGGCAGTTTGTAATTTTAAATGGCATCCACGAAAAAAATATTTATGTCGTTGAGGATTATTTAAATCAAGCCTTCATTAGTCAGGCATCAAATATCGATTTAAGCAACAAAGAGAATGTTGTAGCGTTCAATCCCAACAAGGGTTTTCACATAACACGGCAACTTATTGAAATGGCTCCAGATCTTAAGTGGTGTCCGATACAAGGCATGACTGCTGAACAAGTGCAGTTTGTTTTATCTAAAGTAAAAGTTTACATAGACTTTGGTTCTCATCCCGGTAAGGATAGGATACCACGTGAAGCGGCAATATCCGGCTGTGTCGTCATAACAGGTAAACGCGGTTCAGCAGGAAATGATATTGACATAAATATTCCGACGGAATTTAAATTTGGCGAAACTTCGGAGGATATGTCGAAGGTTATTGATAAAATTCGTGATATCTTTAAGAATTTTGAAGAAGCGCATAATAAACAGAAAAATTATCGCGAAAGAATTTTAAATGATAAAAGCCGTTTTGAAACGGAGGTTGCCGAAGCCTGTAACTTGAAATCTGTAAACAAAATTAATGCTGTCGCTCTTTGTCAAGGATACGGCTTGAAAAGTTACCAACTCCTTAAGGGTTTATCTGAAAATAATCTTTCGGTTATCCCAAAATTTGTTATCGACGACAGATTAGGTAACGGTCAACTTTTAACGGGCGATTTTATAGAAAGACGTGATAACATCAATTATTTCGTGGCAAATAGCGCAGAAAAGCAACCCATAGATAAAAAAAGGGGGGGGGTACAGTGTCCCGTTTATCTCTGCCGACGATGCAAAATTTTTATATCTCGAAGGTCGCATAAAAAAGTTTGTATTTTTAATGCCTGAAGAGACAGAAATACGGTTTATAATGAAAAAAATTCAACCTGCTGAAAATGACATCATTGTTTTAAATATTTCTCAATAATTTTTTATAATATTAAGAGTTCCTTTGAAATACAAAGGCAAAAAATTTGGAACTAAAATGAATATAACTGAGGTGAAATTTTTGAAAGGAAAATTGGTATTGGCAGACGGCAGTGTCTTTCACGGACAGCTTTTCGGCGGTTCAAATGCAAACGCTGAAGGCGAAGTCGTCTTTAACACGGGAATGACGGGCTATCAAGAGATTTTGACAGATCCTTCATACTGTCGGCAAATTGTGACACTGACTTACCCGCTTATTGGAAATTACGGCACGGCGAAAATGTTTAATCAAAGTCGCAGGAGTTTTGTAGGCGGCTTGGTTATCGGTGAACTTTGTGAGACGCCTTCCAGTTCAAGTATGGAAAAGACGTTGACGGAATATTTGTCAAATGAAAGAATCGCCTGCATTTATGACATTGACACGCGTGCATTGACTAAGCGTATACGTTCTGTAGGTACGATGAAAGGCGTAATTGTCAGCGAATACACGTCCCAGCAGACGATTGACGAGATGATGTCCCTGCCGCTTAGAAAAAATGTTGTGGAGCAGGTCACCGTACCTGCCGAATACACTATTGACGCCAAAAGTAAAAATGCGCCGTTCGTAGTAGCAATGGATTTCGGCGTTAAGGAACATATTTTGGAAAGTCTGCACAATCTTGACTGCAAAATTACCGTCGTACCTGCAAGCACACCTGCCGAAAAAATTTTGTCAATGAATCCCGACGGCATTTTTCTTTCAAACGGTCCCGGCGATCCTAAAGATTTGCCTAATGTTGTCGAAGAGGTTAAAAAGTTATTGAGACACAAGCCGATTTTTGGAATTTGTTTAGGGCATCAACTTTTGGCGTTGGCAATGGGCGCGAACACGTACAAGCTGAAATTTGGACATCGCGGCTCTAATCAGCCGGTAAAAAATTTGAAAACCGGAAGAGTTTATATTACGTCGCAGAATCACGGTTACGCGGTTGACGAAAAATCTTTACGCAATTTACCGGTTGAGGTGACGTACATTTCAATGAATGACGGCACTGTTGAAGGTCTGCGCCATAAGGAATTGCCTATATATTCCGTGCAATATCACCCTGAAGCGTCGCCCGGTCCCACTGATAATATGTATTTGTTCGACGAATTTTTAGCTATGATGAAAAAATAATTTGTACGGTTTAAAATAAATTTTAGTCGCGTCAATGCGGCTTTTTTTGTAGTTAAAATAATTTTGGAATCAAAAAAGCTCGGAAGTTCTCCGAGCTGTTATTTTCTTATGGTGCGGTCGGCGAGACTTGAACTCGCACCCCCAAACGAGGACTACCCCCTCAAAGTAGCGTGTCTGCCTATTCCACCACAACCGCTTAATTTGGGTGACTTCGTTCAACGAAGTGTGCTAATTATATCAAAGTGAAAATCTTTTGTCAATATGTTTGTGTTGGTGCGGTAGAGAGGACTTGAACCTCCACGGGGTCGCCCCCACCAGCGCCTGAAGCTGGCGCGTCTGCCATTCCGCCACTACCGCGAAATTTCGTTTAGTCTTCTAAATTATCTTCCATCCACTCTACAGTTTCTTCCGGAAGATAGGACGCATAATTTCCGGTGACTTCACAAATGAAAATAAAATCGCCTTCAAAAATATGTTGCGTCAAATTATCGTAAATTTCTTCTGCCGAATCTTCGGAACAAACAAACCACTGTTCACCGAAAACGTGACGCCACGCGGGATATTCATCAATCGCGTCGGCAAAATCTTCGTACTCGTCATCTGCATTAAATTCGCAAGAAACCAAGTAAAGACTTAAGGAATTTTTCTTTTTCATAATATCCCCCGAAAATTTTAGCCGAGAATAACTTCCTTATTTCTCAAAAGCTCTTGTGCAGGAGTGCAAGCTCCGCAATCGCAGTACTTCGCACCACTAGCTTTTAATTCATCAGCATGTGCGGCAAATTTTTTTGCGCCTTCTTCACCGAAGATTTTTGCGGCGTTAGGAGAATGAGCAAACGCTACAAGCTTGTCAATAGGCGTAATGTCTGATTCAAGCTCCGCAACAAATTCTTTCGCGATAGCTTTATCGGTAGGATTATCAATCCACGCCTGCGTTTTCGCTTTCAAAGGAGCGCAACAGCTTGGCGCCGCTATCATTTCTTTTGCAAGAGTGATCAAATTTTCTTTAGACATAAAAAAATTCCCTCCGCCAAACTAAAATTTGGTGCCGAGGACCGGAATCGAACCGGTACGAGGAAACCCTCGAGGGATTTTAAGTCCCTTGCGTCTGCCAGTTCCGCCACCCCGGCATTTGGAGCTGATGGGAATCGAACCCACGTGATCAGCTTGGAAGGCTGGAGCTCTACCATTGAGCTACACCCGCGTGGAGCCGGCTATAGGACTTGAACCTACAACCTACTGATTACAAATCAGTTGCTCTGCCAATTGAGCTAAGCCGGCATAAAATTAATGGTGCCTCAGCGCGGAATCGAACCACGGACACGGGGATTTTCAGTCCCCTGCTCTACCAACTGAGCTACCGAGGCATATCATTGAGTTGATTAGCGTTTGAATTTAAATATTTAAATTTCAAAAAAGTGGCGACCCGGAACGGACTTGAACCGTCGACCTCCGCCGTGACAGGGCGGCATTCTAACCAACTAAACTACCGGGCCGTGTGGTGGACGATGACAGGCTCGAACTGCCGACCCCCTCGGTGTAAACGAGATGCTCTCCCGACTGAGCTAATCGTCCTTGTGTTGGTGACCCACCGGGGAATCGAACCCCGAACCTGCTGATTAAGAGTCAGATGCTCTACCAATTGAGCTAGTGAGTCTCATGGCTGGGGTAGCTGGACTCGAACCAACGGTGCGGGAGTCAAAGTCCCGTGCCTTAACCGACTTGGCTATACCCCATTGGGACAACCCGCTTTTCAGAATACCTTCCGAAAACATATGTGAGTCAAGTTAAGTAAACCAACTTGATTTATTTACAAAAATGGCTCCCCGAACTGGACTCGAACCAGTGACTCCCTGATTAACAGTCAGGTGCTCTACCGACTGAGCTACCGAGGAACATTTAATCGGCGAATACCTACTCTTCCAAGCCGTTTCCAGCTCAGTACCATCGGCGTATGAGTGCTTAACTTCTGTGTTCGGAATGGGAACAGGTGGAACCACTCAGCCATCTTCACCGAATTTGAGAATTAGATTCT
>CAJOKY010000202.1 GCA_905235425.1 uncultured Selenomonadaceae bacterium | reverse complement strand
AAGTGGAAAGATATTGTGGAGGATATTGAACAGTCACTGGATCATTGCAAAAAAATCGGAGATATGATTCGCGGCGTGGTAATGAAGTATGCTTGAAGTACAATATTTAATTTTCACGGTAATAGTTTTGGCATTGGTTTTCGACTTCATAAACGGCTTTCACGACACGGCAAATGCTATCGCCACTTCTGTAAGCACACGCGCACTTCAACCGAATCACGCGATAATTATGGCGGCGGGATTAAATTTTTTAGGCGCTATGATTTCAACCGGCGTTGCAAAGACTATCGGCGGCGATATCGTCAGCTCGGCAAGTATCGTTGATGAAAAGGTTATCATTGCGGCATTGTTCGGCGCGATTTTTTGGAACCTTTTAACGTGGTGGCTCGGCATACCGTCAAGCTCTTCTCATGCATTGGTAGGCGGTTTAATCGGCGCGGTTTTAATTTCCGTCGGCTCGGCAGGCTTGAATTGGGAAGGCATCGGCAAAATTGTAGTGTCGCTGATTATGTCGCCTGTCATTGCGATTTTAACCGGCATTGTCATAATGTACGCGCTGTTTAGGCTTTTCGGCAGTTACAGCCCGCACGTCGTCAATGACAGATTTCGCAAAATGCAAGTACTTTCTGCCGCAACAATGGCGTTTTCTCACGGCTCGAACGACGCGCAAAAGTCAATGGGCATTATCACGCTTGCATTGTTCAGCGGCGATTTTATACCTGAATTTGAAGTGCCGACATATGTAAAAGTACTCTGCGCGGCGGCAATGGCAACCGGTACGGCAATGGGCGGCTGGCGAATCATTAAAACGATAGGCGGTAAAATTTTTAAGCTTGAACCAATTTCCGGCTTCGCGGCGGATTTAAATTCGTCCGTCGTAGTTTTCGGCGCAACGCTTTTAAATTTGCCGGTATCAACTACGCACGTCGTATCGGGTTCAATTATGGGCGTCGGTACTGCTAAACGTGTAAACGCGGTACATTGGGGCGTTGCTCAGCAGATGGTTAAAGCGTGGGTTATGACAATTCCAATTACCGCAGTTATGGGCGCGTTATCCTTTTACGCGGTGGATTTTATTTTTGATTGAAAATTTTAAGGATAATCTTATGAAAAGTAATTTGGTGCTTACGGGATTTATGGGGACGGGAAAAACCAGTCTCGGCAAACTTTTGGCTGAAAAGTTGGGACGCGGTTTTGTCGACCTTGACCAAAAGATTGAACAGGATACGGGAATGACGATACCGCAGATTTTTGAAAAGTACGGTGAAAAATATTTTCGCGAACTTGAAAAAAACGCCGTCAAAGAAGTTGCCGCACGAAAAAATTTAGTTATCGCTACCGGCGGCGGTACGGTGAAAGACGAAGAAAATATCAAACTGCTGAAAGAATCCGGCGTTATGGTTTGTCTTACGACGGAGCCGGAAGAAATTTTTAGGCGTACGGAAAGGCGCGGCGAGCGTCCCGTACTTGATGCAGGTGATGAAGATCGGCTTAACACGATTAAAAAACTTTTGGCAGAGCGTCAAAAATTTTACGCGCAGGCGGATTATACCGTTGACACTACGAATTGGTCGCCGTTGCAAATTATGAATGACATATGTAGGCATTTTAGGGGGTAGCTATTAGCTGTTAGCGGTTAGCTATTAGCCATTAGCTATTAGCCATTAGCTATTAGCTTTTAGCCTACTCACTACCTCACTACTCACTACTAACTACTTACTAATACCTAACACCTAACTAGGGAACAGGGATTAGGGATTATCCTCCCCTCTACCTTCTACAATCTACCCCCTAATACCTATCACCTAATTTTTTAGAGGAAAGTTTTATGGAAAAAATCAGAGTTGAACTCGGCGCGGACAGCTACAATATTTTTATCGGTGAAAAAATTCTAAGCAACATTGCAAAGTTTATCGCCGAATCAAATTTTACAAAAAAAGCTTTAATCGTAGCCGACAGCAACACGGAAAAATTTTGTACCGGCTTAACCGCGCCGCTTGAAACGTACGGTATAAATTTTGACATTGCCGTAATTCCTGCCGGTGAATCGTCAAAAAATCTGCGCGTTGCCGAAAAGATTTATACACGCGCCATTGAATTTGGTCTTGACAGAAAATCGCCGATAATCGCGTTTGGCGGCGGCGTTGCAGGTGATTTAGCGGGATTTATCGCGGCAACTTATCTGCGCGGCGTACCTTTTATTCAAGTGCCTACCACTTTGCTCGCGCAGGTTGACTCAAGCGTAGGCGGCAAGACTGCCGTCAATCACGAACTCGGCAAAAATTTAATCGGCGCGTTTTATCAGCCAAAAGCCGTGTTTATAGACATTTACACGCTGAAAACTCTGCCGGAACGTGAAATTAAATGCGGACTCGGCGAAGTAGTCAAGTACGGCATTATCAGCGACGAAAAATTTTTTGAATACCTTGAACTTAACGCGGAAAAAATTTTAAATCGCGACGTTGAGGTTTTAACGTACATTATCAAGCGCGCTTGCGAAATTAAAGCGGCTGTCGTAAGCAAAGATGAAAAAGAGGCGGGACTTCGCAGGATTTTAAATTTCGGTCACACGATAGCCCATGCCGTCGAACAAATTACGAATTACGAAAAATATCGTCACGGTGAGGCTGTTGCCGTCGGTATGCTCGGCGCGGCGCTTATAAGTTGCGCAATGGGCAAAATTACTTTCAATGACGTTACACGCCTTAAAAATTTGCTTGACAAGCTGGGACTTATTACGCGCTGTGAAAATTGCGACGTTGAGGAAATGTACACGTTGACTTTTCGCGACAAAAAAACTGTCGGCGGCAAGGTGAATTGGGTTTTAATGGAAGATTTTGGAAAAGTTTTTATTACGGACGAAGTGCCTGAAGTTGAAATAAAAAAAGCATTGAAAATCATTGCGTCTTAAGTTAAAATATTTGAAAAAAATTTCCGTGTTAGTTTATAATGATACGAAATTTTTTCATTAAGGAGTGATGAAACTTGGGAATTGCAAAAATTACTGACGATTTTGATATGAGAAAAATCGCTGACAGCGGTCAATGTTTCCGTGCTGTTGAAGTTCAGCCCGGCATTTTCAGATTTGTTACACGTGACAAAATTGTTTATATAAAGCAGGTTGGCGAGGGCAGATTCGACGTAAGCTGCAGTAAAGCGGACTGGGAACACGTTTGGGTGCCGTACTTTGATTTGAATAGAGAGTACGCCAAAATTCGCGAAACAATTTTGATGATAAGTGCCGGCAGACCGTACGAAAATTATTTGAAAGCGGCGCTTGATTACGGCAAGGGCATAAGAATTTTAAAGCAAGACCCTTTTGAAACGCTGATTAGTTTTATTATGAGTCAACGCAAAAATATTCCCGCGATAAAAAGTTCTGTTGAATTAACCTGCCAAGCATTCGGCAAATTGGCGCGTACGGCTTATGAAACGATTAATTTCTTTCCGGACGTTCAAACATTGTCATTTACTTCTGCCTACGATTTGGCAAGCTTAAAGCTCGGTTATCGCGGTCCTTATGTTCGTGATGCGCTTGAAAAGGTAAGCAACCGCACCGTTGATTTGGAAGTTTTGGACGAAATGAAAGATGCTCAAATGTTGGATACGTTACAAAAAATTCGCGGCGTAGGTAAAAAAGTCGCCGCCTGCGTTGCTCTGTACGCGTACCACAGACTGAACATTTTGCCTATTGATGTTTGGATTCAACGCGCCATTGAAGAAGATTTTAACGGCGATAATGTTTTCTATGAATTTGCCGCTTATGCCGGTGTCTTGCAACAGTACATTTTCTACTACAAAAGACTCGGTGAACAAGGTTACTGGTTGGTCGGGTAATCTATGTTATTCAATTCCAAAATTTTGGCCGCAATATTTGCGGCTTATGTTTTTTTATTTCCCGCCGCGACTTTCGCTGAATCCACTGCGCCAATTTCAAATGACGCCTTAAAAAATTCTCCCGCGCAGATTAATCTTGCAATAGGACAGCCGCCGTACGATTCGCGCCAAAAACGTCGTACCAATGTTGAGGATTTGCCTAATGAAAATATTCAGCCGTCGTATCCATGGCAGGAAAATAATCCTTCTCCCTATCCATGGCAGGACGAAAATCCTGATCCGACATATCCTTGGCAAGATGAACCTTCTCAACCTTATACGCCTGCACCTTCAAATGAACCGTCTGCAATACCAAGACAAGAAGGCGAAGGCTTAGAATTTTTGACGTACAATCAAAACGGCGTTATGGCGTTCGCATTAATCGCCGCGCATGAAAATTACAACGTTATACCGGTGCTGGCGAAAAATCAAGTTAAAGGTCGCGAAACACTTTCTCAAATAGGCAACGGTTACAATGACGTTGCGATTATCGACGCAAATTATTTTGAACGGGACGGAAGTATTATCGGCATTTTGGAAATTAACGATGTCATTGTCGGCAGAGGCGATTACAAGCGCTCGGCTATCGGCATAAATCCTGACGGCAGTATTGTTTTCGGGCAAGTCAGCTACTACGGCGAAGTGATCGTAAACGGCGAAAACTTCACGATAAACGGCGTGAACTGTGCGCGTTCCGCAAATTCAATCGTTTTGTACAATAACCGCTACGGTACGTCAACCGATACAAATGACAGCGGCATTGAAATTATCGTGCGGAATAACACCGTTACAAACATTCTGCGCGGCGAGGGCAACAATCCAATTCCTTATGACGGCTTTGTAATAAGCGCTCATGGTAATGCCAGACAAAATTTTTCTAAC
>CAJOKY010000201.1 GCA_905235425.1 uncultured Selenomonadaceae bacterium | reverse complement strand
GCACGTCCTTGTGCGCCTCAACTAATCCGACGTTTACAAAATTTGCGGCTTTTCTAAATTCGATTTATTCAACACCACCTAACTACTTACTACTCACTACCCTTTAGTAAGTAGTAAGTAGTGAATAGTAAGTAGTATTTTTCAACTACTCACTACTAACTACTCACTACTTACTAATCACTAACCTTTACAAAATTTTTTGCCGCGTTTATAATTTCAACGTTTTTTTGAAAGGAGGAGGCATTTTGACTTTAACAAATGATCTAATGATCATCAACGCATTTGTGCTTTATATCGGCTGTATGATGGCAATCGGCGTTTATTACTATCGGCAGACGAAAAACATGAGCGATTATTTTTTAGGCAACCGCAGACTCGGCGCGTGGGTAACTTCACTTTCTGCAGAGGCGTCCGATATGAGCGGCTGGATGCTTATGGGCGTACCCGGTTTTGCTTATCTTGCAGGTTTAAATGCAGGTTGGATAGCGGTAGGCATTGCCATAGGTACATGGGCTAACTGGCAATTCGTCGCGGCAAGATTAAGACGCTACACCGAGCTTGCAGGTAACGCCTTGACTTTGCCGGAATTTTTGCAGAATCGTTACAAAGATACAAGTAACCTTCTGCGAATCGTACCGGCGATTTTCATTTTAATTTTCTTCATACTTTACACGTCAAGCGGCTTTGTATCGGCAGGCAGACTTTTTGAAACGGTATTTGGTCTTGACTTCCAACTTGCTATAATTTTAGGCGCGGGTTCAGTGGTTTTCTACACGTTAATAGGCGGCTTTTTGGCAGTCAGCCGCACGGACTTCATTCAAGGCGTTATGATGTTCTTTGCGATATTGCTTGTGCCAACCTGCGCGGCAATGTACTTGGGCGGCTTCGGCGAAACAATTAACGCGATATCAAATTTCAAAGCGTCAATGTTCGATCCATTTTTAAAGCCGGACGGTTCACAAATAGGATTTATCGAAGTTGTATCCCTTTTGGCATGGGGCATCGGATATTTCGGACAGCCTCATATTTTAGTAAGATTTATGGCTGTAAAGTCTACGTCGGAAATTCCGCAGGCAACGCGCATTGCCATGACGTGGGTAATTTTAAGTTTGGCGGCGGCAGTCGCAGTAGGCATGGTCGGTACAGTTTACTTGAAAACGCCGCTTGAAGGTACGGACGCAGAAAAAGTTTTTCTCGTAATGACTAATGAACTTTTCCCGCCGATAGTTGCAGGCGTGGTTTTATCGGCAGTACTCGCCGCGATAATGTCAACCGCATCATCTCAACTTTTGGTCGCCGCCTCCGCCTTCGCGCAGGACTTTTACAAGACGCTGATTCGTAAAGACGCGGATCAAACTGAATTGGTATGGATATCCCGCGCATCGGTGCTAATCATTGCTTCAATCGCGGTTTATCTCGGATTTAATCCCAACAGTTTCATTTTGGACATGGTAGCTTATGCATGGGCAGGTTTCGGCGCGGCATTCGGTCCTGCACTTTTAATGAGCCTGTTTTGGAAACGTACGACAAGGCGCGGCGTTATCGCGGGAATTATCGTAGGCGGCATTACTGTTTTGGTATGGAAACAATTTGAGCTTTTCGGTCTGTACGAAATTGTACCGGGATTTATTTTCTCATTCATTGCGATTTACATTGTCAGCAAAATTGACAGTGAACCCGATAAAGATATTTTAGAAACTTTTGAAAAAGTCAACAAAAGTAAAATTCTTTTTCTTTGGCGCAAAGAAAAAGTAAGCAAAAAGAAACAGCCCGCTGAAACGACATCACGTCGTTTGCGCGGGCGGGCGCGCGTCCTTGCGCGCCTTCTTTGTTTGTCATTAAAATTTAAACTTCCATAATAATTGGTAAAATCATTGGACGCCTTCGCGTTTGGTCGAAAAGATATTGCGATAAGGCGTCTTTTATATTTACTTTAATAGTAGTCCAATCTAAAATTTGTTCCTCCGCGCAGTGTCGCAAGGCTTGTGCAACTTTTGCCTTAGCGCCGTCCATAAGCTCTTCAGATTCACGAACATATACAAAGCCGCGCGATACAATGTCGGGTCCGGCAACAATTTTTCCGGTGTAGCGATTAATCGTAATGACGACAATTAAAATTCCGTCCTGCGAAAGTTGCCGCCTGTCACGTAAAACAATATTTCCAACGTCGCCGACGCCGAGACCGTCAACCATAACGACGCCCCAATTTACTCTGCCGACAATTTTCCCGCGCTCTCGCGTAAATTCAAAAATGTAGCCGTTTTCACCAACCAAAATATGATCCCGCGCCATGCCCAATTCCTCTGCAAGTTGCGCGTGTGCAAAAAGATGATGCAATTCACCATGCACCGGTATAAAAAATTTCGGACGTATCAAATTATGCATAAGCTTTAATTCTTCGCGCGAAGCGTGACCGGAAACGTGAATGCCGGCATTTCTGCTGTAAATAACTTTAGCGCCGAGCCGTAATAAATTATCAATAGTCTTCGCTACAAGTTTTTCATTGCCGGGTATAGGCGTCGCCGAAATTATCACAGTGTCGCCTTGAATGATATCAACCTGCCTGTGATCTGAAAGCGCCATACGTGTCAAAGCGCTCATCGGTTCACCTTGACTGCCGGTAGTTATGATGACGACTTTATTTGCGGGATAATTCATTATGTCTTCAATATCAATGATGACGCCTTCAGGCGCGTGAATGTAGCCGAGTTCAAGCGAAATATTTACGACGTTTACCATACTTCGCCCCAAAATAGCAACGCGTCGCCGATATCTTACATATCAATTACCTGCTGTATTCGGTGGACGTTTGATGAAAAAGTTGCAACAATAATTCTGCCGCTTGCATTTTGAAATTCACGATTAAAAGCAAGACCGACAGTCTTTTCACTGGGCGTATGTCCTTCGCGTTCTGAATTTGTCGAATCAGCCAGCAACACTAAGACGCCTTTGTTGCCTAAATCTGCAAGCTTGCGAAAATCTGTCATTTTTCCATCAATCGGCGTGTAATCAAATTTAAAATCGCCGGTGTGTACAATCATGCCAAGCGGAGTTCTTATCGAAAGTCCGACGGAATCGGGAATTGAATGATTTACGCGAATAAAACCAACGCTGAAACAGCCGATTGAAACAATTTCGCCTTGACTGACGACGCGCAGATTGCCGGAGTCAACGCCGTTTTCTTTAAGCCGACCTTCCAAAATGCCAAGTGTCAATTTTGTACCGTAAACCGGCACTGAAAGTTGTTTCATAATGTACGGTAACGCGCCAATGTGATCTTCATGTCCGTGCGTCAAAATTATTGCCTTCAAACATTTTTCGTTGTCAAGTATGTATGAAATATCCGGTATCACTAAATCTACGCCGAGCATATCATTTTCCGGAAACATTAAGCCTGCGTCTATTAAAATCATTTCGTCGCCGCAACGTATCACGGTCATATTTTTTCCAATTTCACCGAGTCCGCCCAACGGAATTATTTGTAGTTTTAAATCGTTTCTCTGTTCATTTCTCAACAATAAAAACACCCTCCAAATATTTTTGCACAAAAATAAAAACTTTGTATAAAAAACAAAAAATTTTTCCGTTCACTTATGTTTATAAAATTTTAACACGTCATAAAGGGCTTTACAAGAATAAATCTTTTCGTAACAAAAAAATTATCTGAAAAATTTTTGGCAAAGTATTTTTATTCGAGCGGTGTATTTTCATTGACGCTGTATTTGACATTAGCCGGAGCGCCGCTACCTGCACCTTTCAAAACGTGCGCCGTTAAAAAAATCATCAATTCGGATTCGGATTTACTTTTTCTGTGACTTCTGAATAACGATCCCAAAATCGGCAAGTCGCCTAAAAAAGGAATTTTGCTGACGCTTTTTTCTTCCTCCGCACCGATAAGCCCGCCGATAATCATAGGTTCGCCGTCTTTCACCGTGACAATCGTATCAGCCGAGCGCGTATTAAATCTGTACGCCTTCAAATCCTCAACGTATTGCGGCGTACTAACCTCTGTATGAATCATCGCGGTAATTGTGCCGTCTGCATTCACGCGCGGAGTATATTTTAAAATAATTCCCGCGTCGCGATATTGAATTGAAGTCGTAACGGTTGAATTTGTTGTCTGCGTCATTGGAACAGGTACAGAACTGCCGACGTTTATAATTGCCTCGTGACCTTGAATCGTCGTGACATTTGGACGCGATAAAATTTTTGCCTTGCCGTCGGTGACAAGCGCGTTAATTTTTGCGCCGTAATACCATTCAAAGGGTACGCCTTCGGGACCTCTGCCAAAACGCAAAATGCCGTAGCCTGTCGTGTCATTATATTTTCTTTCGTAATTAATTCTTTCGCGCGTACTTGTCGAATTTTGATAGGTTTCAATGTCTGTTTCGGGATATTGCGGCAGTGCCGACCAAAACCATTCAATTCCCAAATTTTTGCTTGCATTTTTATCAATCGCCAAAATCTGCGCCTCAAGCGAAACTTGCTTAAGTTCAACGTCCAAAAGATTTAAAAGATTTTTGGCGCGTTCATATTCAGCCGCCGTACCGTACAAAATCAGCGCATTTACGTCGGGACTGATTAAAACGCGGTCTTCACGAGAAATATTTTTTTGACGGTTTGAAGTTGAAGTCACATTGCCTTCCGCGTCTTCAACTTCGTCGTAGGTGTATCGATTGTAAACAGTGCCGTCACTTTTTCTTCTGCGCGTCATATAGTCAAAATCCCTTTCCGGCTCAGGATCAAGCGACATTATGACGGCTTTACGTAACGTTTCGGCGTCACCGTACTTTATAGGCAGTAAAAAACTTTCCATAAGCGCACTGCCGCTGAAATTGGAAGTCATTATAAAAATTTCGCCGTCTTGCACGAGATTTAAATTTTTCGTCTTGGCAATAATCTCCAAAATTTTTTTCGGCTCAACATTGGTGACGGCAAGAGAAATATTTCCCTCAATCGAATCGTCAATTGAAATGTTAAGCTTTCCTGCGCGAGCCACAAGCATAATCGTTGACTGTAAGTCTGCGTCGTGAACATTCAAAGTCATTGGCGCGGCGTTTACATTTGAAGTGAAAATAAAAAAAGCTGTCGAAATGGCGGACAGCAATTTTTTCACCTTGATCACCTCGAAAATTTTTTTGAAGTTTATCAATTTATTCAAGCGCCGTCAATAAAAAATTTAGCTGTTAGCTGTTAGCCATTAGCTATTAGCCATTAGCTGTTAGCCATTAGCTGTTAGCTTTTAGCTGTTAGCTTTTAGCTTTTAGTACTTACTAACTCACTACTAAGGCGTGTTGAATAAGTCTATATTTATAAAAAAATGTTAAGATTTTTTTAACTTACTTTTCTTTGGCGCAAAGAAAAAACCGCGCACGTCCTTGTGCGCCTCATCTATTCCGGTGTTATCAAAAATTTCGGCTTTTCTGAATTAGATTTATTCAACACCGCCTAACTACTCACTACCTCACTACTTACTAATCACTACTAACTACTAACTACTCACTATTCACTATTCACTATGAAAATGTTATAATCAATTTAAAGGACGGTGGAAATTTTTTGACTGAAACAAATTCTAAAACACAGACTAAAAGCGAAAAATTTTTAAAGGGAACATTTATCTTGACGATAGCAAGTTTTGTCGTCAAAGTCATAGGCTCCTTAAATTGGATTTTCGTATCAAGAATATTAGGCGGCGAAGGTATCGGACTTTATCAAATGGCTTTTCCAATATATTTTTTCGCCATAACCGTATCACAAGCCGGCGTCCCCGTCGCAATTTCAATAATAACTGCCGAACGCGTGGCATTAAAAGATATTTTTGGCGCTCGACGCGTTTTTAAAATTTCAATGGGCTTAATGCTTGTCACCGGAATAATTTTTTCAGCGCTGACATATTTTTCTGCAGGTTGGCTGATTGAAATGCAATTAATTCGTGACGCGCGCGCTTATATGTCCGTCGTGGTACTTTCGCCGACAGTTTTTTTTGTAACATTTTTAGCGGCATCGCGCGGATATTTGCAAGGTTGGCAGAGAATGACACCTACAGCTGTAAGTCAGATTGTTGAGCAAATTTTTCGCGTCATAACAATGATTGTGCTTGCCGATTTATTACTGCCATGGGGTCTTGCCTACGCGGCGGCAGGTGCAAGCTTAGGCGCATTTGCAGGCGCAATAACCGGCTTAATCGTGCTGATTTATTTTCACATAAGATTGAACCGTGACATTGAAAAAAATTACGCCGATTACCTTCAACCTACCCCGCAGTCTGAAAGTGAATCGACGTTTTCAATTATAAAAAGAATGTTCAAATTAGCTCTGCCGGTTAGCGCGGCGTCCATAATGTTGCCGGTCGTGTCGAATTTGGATTTAATGATTGTTCCTCAAAGATTGGAAGTCGCCGGCTATTCGGTTCATCAGGCAACGGAGCTTTTCGGATATTTAAACGGAATGGCTGTCCCGCTCGTAAATTTGGCAACAATTTTAACCGCGTCGCTTGCCGTGTCAATCGTACCGGCAATTTCAGAATCACGCGCCTTGAAAGATACAGCGAGAATTTTTAGACAGACAGCGGCGGCAGTAAGAATTTCAAATTTTGTCTGCTTTCCCGCCTTCGTAATAGTATTTTTCTTGGCAACGCCGATATCTTCACTGATTTACAACGCGCCGGGCGCCGGTCCCGCAGTAATGATTTCCGCAGTTTCAATAATTTTGTTGGGACTTCATCAAGTTTCAACCGGAGTACTGCAAGGACTCGGTCATACCACAATACCAATGGTAAATATGATTTTGGCGGCAATGGCGAAAGTAATTTTGAATTGGACGCTGACGGCAATGCCGGAATTTGGAATTATGGGCGCGGCATGGGCAACGGCGGCTGATATGGGCGTCGCAGCGTTCATAAATTTATATTTTATTTACAAATATATCGGCTACAAAATTGAATTTGGGCAACTCGTGAAGACAATCTGCGCGGCGGCGGTCATGGCGGCGGTTGTAAAAATATTTTACGATTTTACAATTTCTGAGTTTCAAAGCGCGGTATTTTCAACTTTCGGCGCTGTATTTGTAGGTTGCGTGGTTTACGTTGCGGCTGTAGCTTTATTCGGCGGGCTTTTAAAAGAAGATATGGAGCGCATACCTATGATTGGAAAATTTGGCGTAAAAATTTTTCAGCGGCTGGGTATTTTTAAATAGAACGTCAATTTTTAAATGCTATACATAATGATTAAAAATCGCCTCAATAACGCCTTTTAAAATTTTCTTTTCTTCCTTCGTCAATCGGTGAGTTCCGATAAAGAGCTTGTCGCATTCAAGCATATTCATTAAATCATACGATTCATTGGAATACTCTGCGCGTTCGCATTCAAGCAAAAAATCCACGCTGACATTGAAATATTTTGACAGCTTAAGCAACTGCGCGGCGCTGGCTTGTTGTTGTCCCAATTCCAACTTGCTGATTGCTGTTCTGTTAAAGTTTTGCCAAATCCGCCTGTGTACGTTCCTGTTGGCGTCTCAATTCTCTTAATCTTTTCATTTACTTCATCACCAAGTGCAGTTTAAAACGAATAGGCTTTAATGTGATTTTAAAGAGAATTTAATATTTCGATTCTTTACAAAAGGGCAAACAAACTATATAATTTTAATGCACTTTGGGAGCGTGATTAAACATGAATTTGTCAAAAAATTTTTTATTTTTAACGGCGATAATTTTTATTTTTATGATTAACAGTGTCTTTGCACAAGGACTGATAAAAAATTCTGTTACGGCAATGAGTGATTCACGTGTAACCGTCATTGTATTGGAGGATGACGGCGAAGAAATTATTCACAACGAAATTTCAACAAGTATTCTGAACGAAAAACTTTTGGAAATGGGTTTTAAGCCGGTGCTTGACGCCAACCACGTTATAAAGCTTAACGATGCACAACTGCTTGAAAGCGTTTATAAAGGTTATCCCGAAGAATTTATCCACAATCTAGACAGCGTGACGGATTATCTTGTTATCGGAAGATGCATGAGTAGCGAAAATAACCTTGATTTTTATGACTACTACGCAGGCAGAATGGTTGAAAGTCCCTTGAAAAGCGTACGGGTTAATTTAAAAGTTGACGTGATTATTTACGATACAGGCGAGATTATCAGTAGCTTTTCGACGCGTGGAGTAGGTTTTGGAAATAATCTTTCGCGAGCCGGCGACAATGCGATTGAAATTGCGGCTAATGATGCTGCCGATAAGCTTGAAGACGCTTTAAGAAATTTTAGTGAGCGAACTACATTGCAACTTTTGTTCACCGTACATGCTGATGATTATGGCAAGCTTGATCAGATTATGGAAGATTTACGGTCAATAGACAGCGTGAACTTTGTAAAAATTCGTGAACAGCGCGGAAAAACGCTGACTCTTTCAATAGAGGCATATCAGCCGCCGAGTATGATTGTTCAGCTGCTGAAGGATCGTACAAATTTAAATTTTTATGTTGAAAGACTTTCCGGCAACAGTTGCACTTTAAGATTTTCTGATAGGGAGGGCAATGACGATGAAAAAGTTTTTGATGATGCTGATGATTATGAGCTTGATGATAAGCGGTATTGAAACTGCGCGGGCGGCGATAATGTTAAAAAATAATGCCGTAGTAGCGGTTATGCCGTACCTGGACAAATCTACAAAATCGGCAGAATTACAATTACGAGACGCAACGCTTGTATCGGAATACTTGATAGAAGACTTGCTTAAGACGGGGCAATTCCAAATTCCTGAACGTGAATTTTTTCAAGCAATTATTAATGAGCACAGCATTAATCATTCAGATTTAACCAATCCGTCAACTATGGTATCGACCGGAAAATTAGTAGGTGCGCAATATATAGCTGTCGGAAGTGTTACTGGATTAAGTGCAAAGAAAAGCGGCATTGATATTGGCGTAGATTCTGATGAAAAAAATATTGGTGCTGACTTTAACAAGTACACCGTCATTGCCAACGTTACATTACGAATTGTTGACCTTGAAACAGGCTTGGTAGTTGTGGCTACAAGCGGTACCGGTAAATCTGCGCGGACGAGTCTTGGATTTACTCTCAGTCAGGCAGTTCAGAATTATTATGGCGAGGAGGGAACTACTACTCCGCCTACTGACGGCGCCGGCAACAACGGCATTATCAATAACGGCAACATTAACGACGGCAATACTAATGACGGCAACATTAACGACGGCGATAATAACAACAATTCTGAAAATGAAGGAAGTGAAATGGAATCTGAGGATGTTCCTATGGATGAAATGTCTGCAGAGACTTTCAATATTATGCCGCTTGCATTTTATTTTGATGAGGGAGAAGGCGGAGCTATCAACTCAATTAAATTTAAAATAGGAAGTGAAGGATTTGGCGCAGAGCAAGTTCATAATGCGCTTAGGAAAGCGATAAAAGACGCTGTTAAAAATATGATTGCAAATTTGGACGGCACGGCTAAGAAACGGAAGGCTTGATTATGTGCAAGAAATTTTTAACCGCCTTAATCGTGCTAATCTGTTTAAGCATTAGTTATTGTAACGCGGAACAGGCGGCGGCAGAAGATTATAAAAAAATGTTTCGCGCAGGCAATTTTTATGTAGAGTTCAAAGACAAATGGGGCGTGAGAATTTTAGCCGGTTGTGACGGCGTACGGCTTGAAAGAATGCGCTACGATTTTGAGGCAGGCTCTGTTGCCATGCTTAATCCGCTCGGTATGATTTTCGGCGGCGAATCAAAAAATCCTGAAGTAATGTACAAGGACGGCAAATTTTATAACTTCGTTGAAAAAAATAAAGCCAATGTCTGCGACGAAAAGCACCTTTACGACGAAAATTTAGATCCGCGTCAAGGCTGGAATAAAATTTTTCAGAAAATCGCACTTCCCGACGAGCTTGCAATATTTTTTTGGCACGATATTTACCGGCGGCATACGCCGTCATTAACCGCACCGAAATTTTCAGAAAGCATGAAAAAATCTTTCAAAAATAAAGAATACGATTGCGACAGGTACACTTGCGAAATAAAAACGTCAAGCGGCGACGACGTTGCAAAACTGATTTATGACGCAATGTACAGCGACGGCAAACTTTTTCGCGTTGAAAGTTACGTTTTCCGAAATGAGCAACTGTACCCGCTGAATGTTTTGGAGATAAAAAAATTTCAAGCGGAAATTCCAAAAGGCACTTTTAAAATTTATAAAAATACTAAGCTTTACGCGGCAGGTATCGGCGATATCAACGACCTTCTTGAAAAGCCCGTGCAAATCGGAACAATGGAGGAGCAGTCATGGTAAAAAAATTTCTTATGATAATCCTGCTTATTTTTTTGTCTTTGCAACAGGCAGAGGCGGCAAAAATCGACGCTTACCAAAAAATTTTGCTGAGTAATTCCTACACAATTCGCTATG
>CAJOKY010000200.1 GCA_905235425.1 uncultured Selenomonadaceae bacterium | reverse complement strand
CTTGGAATAGTGATTTTAATTTTTGGACCTTTTAAAACTTTCTTCATATTTTTTTGCGGCGTCATAGGGCTTTATATCGGTTCAAGATTTGATGAAGGCGACGATTTGGTAGGCAGGACGCTTAAGACGTTAGAAAACGCCTTGCCGGAACGTTTTCGGCGTTGACAGTTAAATTTTCAGCAATAATTGGTAGAGTAAATAAAAATGGATCGTACGGAAGCAAGAGAGACGGCGTTTAAAGCATTATTTCAGTTGGAATTTGCGCCTAATGACGAAGAAGAATTTTATGAGGCGCTTGCTATAGAAAACGCAGTCGAAGAAGATACCATAATTCAGCAAAGGCGTTTAACTTACATTCAAGACGCGGTTAAAGGTACGCGGAAAAATATTTCGGCGATTGACGAAATGATAACAGAGCATTTGAAAAAAGGTTGGACGTTAAATAGACTTTCGACGGCAGACAGAAATATTTTGCGTCTTGCCGTCTATGAAATGATTTTTGCAGAAAAAAAACTTTCCGCAGGTATCGCTATAAATGAAGCCGTAGAGCTTGCGAAAAAGTACAGTGAGGACGAGTCAAGACGATTTATTAACGGCATTCTTGACGCAATAGGTAAAAGGGCGTCTAACGCCGAAAATAATTCTGATGAAATTGTAAGTGATTCTTAAAAATTTATTCGCTTGAATCGGTCGGACGCTGTCCGGCTTTTTTGTTGTTAGTAAGTAGTGAGTAGTGAGTTAGTGAGTAGTTACTGCTCCCTGTTTAGTAAGTAGTGAGTAGTGAGTTAGTGAGTAGTTACTGATCCCTGTTCCCTAATCCCTAAAAAAGTAGTGAGTGAAATGTTTAAAGAAAAATGGGCAGAACGTGTAAAACTCGTTGAAGAAAATTTACTGCACGAGTTGCAAAGTACCGCGACGATAGACGAAAAAATTTTACAAGCAATGGAATACAGCCTTATGAGCGGTGGCAAAAGACTTCGCCCAATTCTGCTTATGGCAACTGCAGATGCTGTTTCAAAAAGCGGCGAAAAGTTTTTACCGGTTGCCTGCGCGTTGGAAATGATTCACACCTATTCATTGATTCACGACGATTTGCCGGCAATGGATAATGACGACTATCGGCGCGGCAAATTGACCAATCATAAAGTTTTCGGCGACGCTATGGCGATTTTGGCAGGTGACGGACTTTTAACCCTTGCCTTTGAAGTTATGACGCGGCAAAAAGATGTTGAGCCGAAAATTTTACTCCAAGTGTTTCACGAAATTTCAACTGCGGCAGGTATCGCCGGCATGGTAGGCGGTCAGTCAATAGATTTGCAGTCAGAAGGCAAGCATATTAATATGATGACGCTTAGAAAAATGCATATCGGTAAAACCGGCGCATTGTTTTTAGCGGCAATACGTTCCGGCGCGATTTTAGCCGGTGCGTCGAAAGATCAACTTGATGCCTTGACGCTGTACGCGGAAAATTTCGGTCTTGCCTTTCAAATTACGGATGATATTTTGGACGTTACGGGTGATGAAAAAAGCTTAGGTAAACCGGTCGGCAGTGACGCGAAAAATGGTAAGTCCACCTACGTAACTTTGATGTCGCTTGATGAGGCGAAATTTCTTGCAGAAAAGACTGTTGAAACGGCGCTTGACGCATTAAAATATTTTGGCGACGAAGCAGATTTTCTGCGCGAAACAGTGACTCAATTAATTTTGCGTGAAAGATAAAGTAGCTTAGAGCGAAAAAATTTCTTGCCAAACAAAATTTTTTGTGATAACATAAAATAACAAAGATGTAAATGAATGTGAACAAAAGAGTCTACATCGTCACCGGCGCAAACAAAAAGCCCGCGATTATCTCTGGACAAGATTTTCGGGGGCTTGCGCCTATCAAAGCGCCAATTCAACGTTACCGCGAATTGTTGTTGTTATTGTCGTTATCGAAAATTTTGTCGATAAGCTTGTTGAGCAAATGCGACAAAACGTTCGCGCCGACTATTGTTAAAAAAGTGAACAACGAGTCCACATCTGTCACCTCCTCTCTGTTACCGGAGTAGGTTTGCGGTAACAAATATATTTTATAATAATAAAAATTTTTCAAACTAAATTATTTGTCGGCAACGGCAAATTTTTTTTGCCATAAACCCGTGCAACTGTTAAAATGTATGGAATCAAAAATTGTTAAGGAGCGATTGTCACGGGGCTTTTGGAAAAGTTAAATTCGCCGGCTGAACTTCGCCGAATGAATTTGTACGAGCTTAAAATATTGGCTGATGAAGTGCGCGAATTGATTTTAGACACCGTATCTAAAACAGGCGGTCACTTGGCGCCGAGTTTAGGTACGGTTGAATTGACGTTGGCGCTATACTCCGTCTTCGATTTAAGCATTGACAAAGTTATTTGGGACGTTGGTCACCAAACCTACACGCATAAAATTTTAACCGGCAGGCGTGATAATTTTCATACACTGCGACAACAAGGCGGCATTTCCGGCTTTCCGCGCAGGATTGAATCACCTTTCGATCATTTCGGCGTAGGGCACGCGTCAACGTCAATCAGCGCGGCGCTGGGAATTTTGACGGCGGAAGAAATTCAAGGCAGGTTCGGTAAAGTCGTTGCGGTTATAGGTGACGGCGCACTTACCGGCGGCGAATCTTTTGAGGCGCTTAATCATGCCGGACAGCTTAAGAAAAAATTAATCGTAATTTTAAACGATAATGAAATGTCTATTGCGAAAAACGTCGGCGCGTTGTCTGAATACCTTTCCGAAATTCGCCTTGCTCCTCAATATCAGCGCGCTAAAAAAGAATTTGAAGGATTGATGCGTAACCTTCCGCTACCTGACGACATAGCCGATAAAATTATAAGCGCGGCGCGATCCGTACGTTACGGCGTCAAGTCTGCCATTGTTCCCAACACGATTTTTGAAGGTTTCGGCTTTGCATACTTGGGACCGATTGACGGTCACGACATTGCCGTAATGCAGGATATTTTTTCGCGCGTTTCTGTTATTGACGAGCCTGTTTTAATTCACGTTCACACCACGAAAGGCAAGGGTTACAAGCCGGCTGAAATGTCGCCGGAAAAATTTCACGGTGTCGGTAAATTCGACAAGGTTACGGGAGAAGTTATAAAAAAGCCTTCGCCGCCAAGTTACACGGAAATTTTCGGCAAGGCGATTGTAGATTGTGCCAATGAAAATGACAAAATTGTTGCCGTGACTGCCGCGATGCCTGCAGGTACGGGATTGAAAAATTTTTCAGTAAATTTTCCGCGCAGATTTTTTGACGTAGGAATTGCTGAAGAACACGCGGTGACTTTTGCGGCGGGTATGGCGGCTAACGGTCTTCACCCCGTAGTTGCGATTTACTCAACCTTCATACAGCGTGCGTACGACCAAATTGTTCACGATGTTTGTCTGCAAAATTTACCTGTTATATTCTGCCTTGACAGAGCGGGTTTAGTAGGAGAAGACGGCGCGACGCATCACGGCGTTTTTGACATTGCCTTTCTGCGTACGATACCGAACATAAATATTTTAGCGCCGAAAGATGAAAATGAATTGCGGCAGATGATTTTTGCTGCGGTTAAAAAGAAAATGCCGGTAGCGATTCGCTATCCGCGCGGTGCAGGTTACGGCGTTAAAGTTTTGTACATTACTGAGGATTTAGAGTGGGGCAAGGCGGAAGTCATTTCACGTAACAACAGGGCGGACGTTTCGATTATCGCGGTGGGAAGTATGGTACAAGCGGCGATTGACGCGGCTAAACTTCTGCGCGAAAGAAATATTTCAGTCAACGTGATTAATGCGCGATTCATAAAGCCGCTTGATACGGCAATGTTGCGACGTGAGGCGGCAACGTCAAAAGTTTTGGTGACTTGTGAAGAAGGTGCGCTTAACGGCGGATTCGGCTCGGCAGTTGCGGAATTTTTGGCAGATGAAAATATTTCTATGCCGCTTTTACGTTTCGGTATAAAGGACAGCTTTGTTGAACACGGCGCACGAAATAAACTTTTGGAAATATGCGGCTTGACGCCCGCGCAGATTTACGGAAAAATTATTGAACGTTTGAAGGAGGAAAAAATTTTTATACCTGCAGTCACGTTGAGAAAGAAATTTTGATTGTGAATATAAAAAAATTTTCAAGTTACAGGCAGTGTGATAAAAAAATTGTTTGTCAATAATTCAATGATGTGGTAAAATTTTTGACACAAAACCGCTTCGATTGACGGAAGTGCGAAAAAATAAAGAAAAGCGGGTGATTCACAATGGAAAAGGTCAAAGTAATGATTGTGGACGATTCAAAGGTAAGCCGCACAATGTTAGCAAATAATCTGGCTAAAACCAATTTTGAAGTCGTCGCAATGGCAAAAGACGCCGCAGAAGCGCTTAGTTTATACGAGGAGCATAATCCCGATTTGGTCACTATGGATATGAACCTGCCGGACGCCGACGGCATAGAATGTAGCCGCCGAATTTGTGCAGTTGATCCCGGTGCAAAAATCGTGATGATAAGCGCAATGAAAGACGCCGGTTTAATCGAGCAGGGCAAAAACGCCGGCATAAGTGCTTTTCTGCAGAAACCGGTAAGTACAAATGACTTGATTGATACCTTGATGTTGCTCTGTCAAGAAAAAATCAGTCGAATTGCAATGTTGCGCGAATCCTATGCAAAACCTTTCGCGGCGGCGCTTAAGCAGGGAATTTTGGATCTTCTCGGCATTCAGGTAAACACCAACGTTGAATTTTACGAAAAGAAATACTTGGAAGTCAACGGTATAGCAATTATAATCGGCTTAACCGGTACGCCGA
>CAJOKY010000199.1 GCA_905235425.1 uncultured Selenomonadaceae bacterium | reverse complement strand
GTTCACGCGCATTAAATCGGCTGTTAAAAGACATATGCTGAACCTTATCACCCAATGGAGTCACACAATCTATTTCGGATGCAAGCGGCATTTTAAATTTTAAAAATTCGGGATGAAATAGGGATTTATATTTTTCAAGCGGCAACCAAAAATTATGAACGTCATTAAGTGCTATTGCATATTGAAGTTGTCGGCAGTTTTGCGAAATGGTTTTGGATTCGTCGTAATGATGTCGACTTGGATCCACATTAATCAAAGAGTACTTGATGTGCACCCCCCCCCCCGTTTTGGTCAGCACGTACTTGGCAATTTGATAACTATAATATAAATCTTGGCTAGTGTGTCCGAAATTAAAAAGTTTATGTTTAAATTTCTTCGGAATAAGCCCAAATTCAGCATGGCTATCACCCGTTGCAAACATTTCAAATTCTGCCGCGTGTTCTTTGTAATATCGCAATGCTCTTTCAATAAAAAAATTTTCAACCGTATGTATAACGGGCAAACTTACCAATGAATCCTTCGGAATATCCCATTTTTTGAAAGTTTCGTAATTGGGAAATTCCCAAAAAGGCGACGGGCAAAGTATGCAGTCATAGTGAAAATTTTCCATACACTCTTTAAGCTCGTAGAAAGGAAACACTGCCTTTTCAAGCGGAGTATTTGACAAAATTTTTTTCGCCTGCTCCGGCTCGTCTACCACTATCGCGCAGTATTCCAATGCCGGATTCAAAACTTTTGTAAACACAAACGGTAGCATTTCGCTTACAGTCACTAAAAGTACACGCATAAAAATTCCTTTCCAATTTATTCAGATTTATTTCTTTCATAGAGTGCGCGAAGACCGCTAAGCGTCAAGAAGTGATCTATTTTGTCGATAGTCTTGGACTCCTTGTAAATCATACGTGCAAGCCCGCCGGTAGCGATAACCTTAGCCTTCCAATCTTCGCCCATTTCTGCGCGGATTCTTGCAACAATGGCGTCAATCTGCCCGACGTAGCCGTAAATTATGCCGGATTGCATACAGCTTATAGTATTGCGTCCGATGACATTTTTAGGCGGAACAAGTTCAATGCGCGGCAGTTTAGCGGTAGAGCTGAAAAGAGACTCGGCGCTTGCAGTGATACCAGGCGCAATGACGCCGCCTAAAAAATCGCCGTTATCAGCCACAACGTCAAACGTCGTAGCCGTACCAATATCAATGACGATTAAAGGTCCACCGTAATTTTCATAAGCGCCTACCACATTTACAATTCTGTCAGCACCGATGGCGCGGGGATTTTCGTAATTTAATTTTATGCCGGTCTTAATGCCGGGTCCTACAAGCAGGGGATGAATTTTAAAATAGCGTTCGCACATTTTGGTTAAAGGTACAACCAACGGCGGCACGACGGACGAAATTATAATGTCGGTAACGTCCGATAAACTTACGCCTTGATAACGAAATAAATCGTTTATCAGCATACCGTATTCATCGCCGGTCTTCTGCCTGTCAGTAGAAATGCGCCAATGTTTCATTAAATTTTTATCTTCGTAAGTTCCCATTACGATATTGCTGTTTCCAATGTCGATAACTAAAAGCACGTTGCCACCTCGTCACTTTAACTTTGAAACGTCAACCCAATCGGAAAAATTTATGTAGCTCGGCAATTCATCAAGCTGAAATTTTGTAATGCTGTTGCTGCTACCCGCCGCAGGATAAACGTAATCGAAACGCCTTAATGCCTCGTCGATATATATAGGGACGCCGTCATTAACCGCGAAGGGACAAACGCCCCCTACCGCGTGACCGATTAAATTTTCCACTTCGTCAACCGGTATCATATTCGGACGGCAATTAAACCTTTCGCGAAATTTTTTGTTATCCAACTTCGTATCGCCGGACATTAAAATTAACACCGGCTTTTTGTCGACGAATACCGAAATGGTTTTGGCGATTCTGCCTACTTCGCAATTCAAAACCTGCGCGGCCTCTTCTGAAGTTGCAGTAGATTCGGCAAATTCCATAACTCTTTCCGGCTCGCCGCGTTTTTCAAAAAATTCTTTGACTTTTTCAACCGCCATTTATTAAGCTCCTTTTCATAAAATCGCGCAAAATTATAGCACACTTACTTAAAATGGTGTAAAATACTTTGAAAAACTTTTGGAGGAAATTTTTATGACTGATACAAAACAAAAAAAGCCGTACTATATTACGACACCGATTTATTATCCCAGCGCAAAACTTCATATCGGTCACGCCTATTGCACGACGATAGCAGATGCCGTTGCAAGATTTAAGCGCCTTGCAGGTTACGACGTTTTTTTCTTGACGGGTTCAGATGAACACGGACAAAAAATTCAGCGCACGGCAGAAAAAGAAGGCGTGACGCCGATTGAGTATGTTGACAAAATTGTTGCGACGTTTAAAGAACTTTGGCAACGCCTTGAAATTTCAAATGACGATTTTTTAAGGACGAGTGAGCCGCGCCACCATGCCGTTGTGCAGGAAATTTTCCGCCGCATTAGAGATAAAGGCGACATTTACAAGGGCGAATACACAGGGCTTTACTGTACACCGTGCGAATCGTATTGGACGGAATTACAGCTTGATGAAAACGGTTGCTGTCCCGATTGTCACCGCCCTGTTGAAAAAGTTTCTGAAGAGGCGTATTTTTTCAAAATGTCGAAATATGCCGACGCCGTTTTAAAATATATTGAAGATAATCCCGAATTTCTTGAGCCTAAGTCGCGCAGAAATGAAATGATAAACTTCATTAAGCAAGGGCTTGAAGACCTTTGCGTATCGCGTACGTCATTTAACTGGGGCATACCCGTGCCGGACGACGAAAAACACGTTATATATGTGTGGTTCGACGCGCTGACAAATTACTTGACGCCGATAGGTTTTTTGGACGACGCCGAAAAGTTTAAAAAGTTTTGGCCGGCAGATTTACATTTGGTCGGCAAAGAAATTGTACGCTTTCATACCATAATTTGGGGCTGTATTTTAATGGCTCTGGGAATTGAATTGCCGAAAAAAGTTTACGGTCACGGTTGGCTGATAACTGACGGCGGCAAAATGTCAAAGTCCAAAGGCAACGTCGTTGATCCAATGCTTTTAATTGATGAATTTGGTGCAGACGCCATAAGATATTTTTTACTGCGCGAGATTACATTGGGACAGGACGGACATTTCAATTACGACGCGCTTGTTACACGTTTTAACGCCGATTTGGCAAATGACTTAGGTAACCTCCTGCACCGTACGCTGAATATGATTGGAAAATTTCAAGGCGGCATTTTGTACGAATCTAAAAATTTATCGGAGCTTGATAAATCGCTTAGGGCGGAGGCTGTCGATACGGCGAAGGGTTATCGTCAACTTATGGAAGATATGCAAATTTCGGACGCCGTTAAGCTTGTGTGGAAATTTATCAGCCGCTCAAATAAATACATTGATGAAACGTTGCCTTGGAAGTTGGCGAAAGATGAAACGCAGAAACAAAATTTGGCGAACGTGCTTTACAATCTCGCTGAGTCATTGCGAATTATCAGCGTTTTAATTTCGCCGTATATGCCGCTTACCGCGCAGAAAATTCATGAACAGTTGAAAATCACGACGCCTTTTGAAGATATTCAGCTTGAGGACGCGGAGGTTTTCGGCAAGTTGGAAATCAATCACGAAGTCGGCAAGCCGCAACAACTTTTCCCTCGCATTGAAGTGAAATAGATTGTAGGGGGTAGAGGGTAGGAGGTAGGAAGTAGAGGTAAAGGGTAGGATTTAAAAATGGAATTGGCGGCAGAAAATATCTGCGTAAAAATCGGCGGCAAAGAAATTCTGCGCGACATAAGCTATAAATTTGCCCCCGCAAAACGTACAGCGATTATCGGTCCAAACGGCGCGGGTAAATCTACACTGTTAAAAGCACTTTGTCTGTTGAATGAAAATTTTTCTGGACGCGTGACTTTGGACGGTTGCGATATTCGCGAACTGGGACGCAGAAAAATTTCACAGGTTATGGCGATACTGCCGCAGGAAAAAGAAGCGCCGCAGGATACAACAGTGAGGCAGTTGGTATATTTCGGCAGATTCCCGCACCGAAAAATTTTTTCTGCCGATACAAAGGAAGATGCCCGCGCAGTTGAAACGGCGCTTGAAGTCACGAAGATGAAACAGTTTGAAAATCGGCAGGTGGCGTCACTTTCCGGCGGCGAACGTCAACGCGCATGGCTTGCAATGACGCTTGCACAAGAGCCGAAAATTTTACTTCTTGACGAGCCGACGACCTACCTTGACATTGCGCACCAAATTGACGTTATGGAAATTATCGGCGGCGTAAATAAAAATTTCGGTATCACCGTCATTATGGTGTTGCACGACATAAATCACGTAAGACTTTACTGCGATGAAGTTGTTGTGATTAAAGCCGGCAAAATTTTTAACGCCGGTGAGCCAAAAAATATTTTGAATGCCAAATCTGTAGAAAGAATTTTCGACGTGAAGGCGGACACTTTCACCAATTCAAGCGGCGTTGAAATGATTATTCCCGTAGGTAAAACTTGACGCGTGACTTTAATTTGGAGTTGTGATATACTTTCAAAAAAGGTGGTGATTAGTATGAAACATATTAAAACCGTCAACAAAGCAGACTTGCAAAAAACTTTGAAAAGCGGCGGTTGCGGCGAATGCCAAGCGTCCTGCCAATCTGCATGCAAGACGAGTTGCACGGTAGGTAATCCGGTAGGTAATCAAGTTTGCGAAAGACAAAAAAAATAGCCGTCTCAAAATACACTCGGCAAAAATTTTCGGTGGAGTATTTCTTCACCGATTTTTTAGTGACGGCTGGAAAGTATTTTAAAGTGAACCACCCCCGACTGAAGTCGCGGGCTTCTAGGAGAAAGTAGTTTTTTGGATCTCCATTTAAGAAGATTGATAGTTTAAGCTACCCTTATTCTTACAGGCGTGTCCACATCGCCTCTACACGATAAGACCGAAGTCTACACGCTTACTTTGTTTTACAGTTTGCACCTTTTCTCTTAAACCCGTCACGAGTCACCCGATCCGGAGAAA
>CAJOKY010000198.1 GCA_905235425.1 uncultured Selenomonadaceae bacterium | reverse complement strand
TTTCACCAATTCCATTAAGATTTCTTCTTTGGAGCCGAAGTAGTTGTAGAAAGTGCCGACGCCTAAATTTGATCCGCGCATTATGTCAGAAACAGAAGTATTCATAAAGCCGCGCGATTTAAATTCCCTTGCCGCCGCGTCCAAAATCGCTTGCCGCGCCTGCAATTTTTTTTGTTCTCTGATTCCCAAATTTAACGCCTCGCTTTCCGGTTAGCAATTAGCAATTAGCTATTAGCTGTTAGCTATTAGCTTTTAGCTTTTAGGGATTAGAAAAACTGCTCCCTAATCCCTGCTCCCTAATCCCTAAAATTCCCTGCTCCCTGCTCCCTAATCCCTAAAATTCCCTGTTCCCTAATCCCTACAAAAAAACATAACGCCGCAAATATCGTAACCGCCAAATTCCTGTACGCCATATAATCATGCACGTACGAATGATTTTTCAATACCACGTACCACAAAAACGGCAGTAACATTATAAACGCAAATGCCGCCAGCCGCGACTTCGTGACAAAAATTTTTTTCTTGCGTCGAATCAAAATATAAATCAGATAAATTATCAGCAACGCTAAAATTACCGGCAACGGTCCGCGAAACAGCGCTGAAAAATTTCGTGCCAAAACGTCAATGAATGTAAATGTACCGCCGCCTTCCGCCGCCGATAAAGTTGACGAAGTGCGGTAGAGTGCTTTACCCAACGCGCCCATTATTACATTGTCGCTTGTAAAAACCGTTGCCAAAATCCATTTGCCTGCCCACATACCGACGTAGCCGAATCCCCATGCGAAAAGGTACGCTGATAACTTCGCCAAAACTTTTTGCGGCGTCATTGCCAAAAAATTTTTTTCATTTATCAGCACGCATAAACATAAGCTTATGCCGAATGCCGCGAAGGGGTACGTTAAAAAGTCCACATAAACCGTGACAATTCCAAGTAGCAGGAAGAAGTACAAATAATTTTCGCCGCGCAGGAGCATTTCGTTTTTTCGCAATATGAAAATCGTTGACAAAAGTATTATACAAAACACGTCGGAAATTTGAAAGTCTATTGCCGCAGTTATCGGATTAAGCGTCAACAAAGTCAGTGCAAATGCCAATGTTAAATTTCGTCCGAAGCGTTGATAAAATAAAAACAGCGCCGTCAACATTAAAAAAAATTGCACGTAAAAATTTAGTACGCGCAAGTCATGTACCGGCGAAATCATCAGCATTGGCTTTAAAATTACTAAATAGCCATGCCAATACAGAGGGTAGTACCAAATTTCGCCGTCTGCCTGCCGCTCATTTTTCATGACGTCAACAAGCGTATTTACCGGCGCGTCGGGCGAGGAGTCGATAAATTTCCACGAAGGATTTAAAAACGCCGAGTCAATTAAATTTTCAACCGGATAAGCCGCCTTCATCAACATAATTGAATCGGTGAAATTATCAATTCGCGTATGAATGACGCCGCCTGCCCAAAAAGGCGCGTGACCTTCCAATTCATAAATCCGCGCAGATCTGTCTACGTTGTGATAAATTCGAGACGTCGGCAGAGAATACGCGGCAAGAATTAAAATCGCGCCGATACAAATTGACGCCGCTAAAATGCCCGTCATATTTCGGAGAATAATTAATTTTTTTTCCATAATCGTATACAAAGATAAGTACCAAAAATTTCAAAAATCGTCAGCATCGGTATTATTCCTATTCCGTAAAATGTCAACTGATAAAAACCGCTTTCAGGATCCATCAAAAATTGGGAGAACCAAGAAATTGCAAACGCATATACAGCGGACAATATGAGACTGCCTACCACAATTACAGTTATTATTGCCTCGTCGTAAGATTTTTTAATGGACGTGGAAATTATTTTTCGGACAGCCAAAATTATCCCGATAAAAGCCGCAATGAACATAACTAAGTTTAAAACCCTGTATATTGAAAGTATTTCTATGATAAATAGATTGGCTAAATCAACGTGTTCATTTTTTTCAAATAAATTTATGTTGGTTACTTCACAAGCTCGGTTTATTATGTCTTCGTACTTGGCAACTCGTTCTTCATAATTGTCTTTTTCATCAAACCAAATTTTTTCAGCCGGAAGGTTTATCGTAAGATGATGTATTAGAAGTATATGTTCAATATAAGTTACCGCCACATATTTTTTCAGTTGCAATATCTCAGAAAATGTAAGTCCGCCCATTGAAGACGTTATTTGAAATTTAGTTTCTTTTTCCAAAGTGCCGTTTTCAAAAGCCGTCGCTAATTCTGAATTGACTTTTCGCATATAAATTTCTTGGTTTGCGGGTGAATCGCAAGTCCCCGAATCTTTTAAAGCGGAAAGCATTATCCAGCCGAGAAAGTCTCCGTGAATCGGCTTTTCAAATATATCCTTACCGCCACTGTACCAATCTGGCGGATGAATTACGGCATTTCTCAACTTGTCATTAGATTTCAATGTCGGCGATGCGTCGAAGGCTTTTAGTATTGCGTCCGCAGGCGCCCAAATGTTACCGTTTCTGTCGTCGGATTTAATTTTGTAGACGAGTTTCACAAATTGTCCGAGTTCGCCGTTGGTACGATTATTTGTTTCGTACACGCCGAAAAAATGATTATTCACAGATTTATAGGCTGTCAGGCATGAGAAAAATATTGCAAGCGGCAAAAATAAAATCAATACGTGATAAAGTTTTTCTTTTACAGATTGACTTTCCAAGAAAATTTTATGAATCAAACAGACTGCAATAACGGCTATAAGAATCATTAAAAGCCATATGCCGTCTTCTTTCATGAAGTAAGTCCAGCTGAATAAAAATCCCAAAACTACGCTGAAAAGTATTCGTCGCCTGAAAGTCCATTCCAATTTTTTCCAATAAATCACGAATAGCCAAACTATCAGCGTCAATACCAAAAAATAAAATGACACGAGAGCTGAATTTCTATAGAGCCTAAAGCCTACGAATGAAAAAGCTATTGGATTAAACAGCACGACAGCATAAACTAAAAGCAAAATTTCATTTCGCCGAACTTTTGTAAGCGTTGCAAATAGAATTGTAAATGCTATCGCTGATAAAAGCCATAAAAAACTTATCGCGTCGGTATAGACAATGCCGGTTTTTCTCAGCAAGGTTAGAAAAATTGGGAATCCCATTTCTTTGACCATGACTTCATACGAAATCCAATTTTGATTTACGAAGTGTTCTTCAAGGTATGAATAGCGAACCAGCAAGGCATCATCATCGTCAGCCCAAGGTATAAATATTACTCCGATTAAACGCCCTGACAAAACTCTAAATATAAACAGCGCTATTGCGGCGAGGAGAAATTTATTTTTTATGACAGTCACATTATTTATTCTCCCTTCTAAGCATCGTTATGAAGTTCATCTTTAGTTCAAAATCCTTTCGAGCATTTACGGCTATCGTGTCGAGAATTAAGCCGCATACCGCCGACAAAATCGAAGTCACCGCGAGTAAACCGCTTACAATCAGCGTAGGAAAGCGCGGTACAAGTCCCGTATTTAAAAATTCCGTGAAGACAGGTAAAAACATAAACAGCGCGATAAGCATTAAAATAAGTGCCGCCGCGCCGAAAAATTTTAACGGCTTGTAGTTGCGATAAAGATTAAAAATCGTCATCAAAACTTTTGCGCCGTCAACATAGGTGTTAAGTTTGCTGAAACTTCCTGCGGGACGGTCGCGGTAATTTACGGGGAGACTTTCAATTTTAAAATTTTTATCCAGCGCGTGAATTGTCATTTCTGTTTCAATCTCAAAACCTTGTGACAATACGGGAAAACTTTTTACAAACATAAAACTGAATGCGCGATACCCCGTCATAACGTCGAGAATTTTTTTAGAATTTTTGCCGCGTGACCAAAAGGCATTGATAAAGGCGCGTACAAGCGAATTGCCGAAACCGTGAAAAGGACGTTTATTTTCTTCAAAGTACGTCGCACTCAATCTGTCGCCGATAACCATATCAGCCTTGCCGCTTAAAACCAATTCGCACATTTCCCGCGCGTACTCGGCAGGGTACGTGTCGTCGCCGTCAGTCATAATGTAACAATCGGCGTCAATGTCGCGGAACATTGTCCGAATGACGTTGCCTTTGCCTTGCCGGTATTCGTGACAGACAACCGCGCCGGCTTTTTCGGCAATGTCGGCAGTGGCGTCAGTTGAATTGTTATCGTAAACATAAATGTTCGCTTCAGGTAAAACTGCGCGGAAGTCACGAACAACTTTTTCTATGGTAAGCGCCTCATTGTAGCAGGGAATTAAAACGGCAATTTTTTTATTCATTATCTGTCTACCTCCTTCAACGCTTCTATGAAAAAGCACGTCAACCCAAAAATTGTTATTGACAAATCGCGGTACGCTAAAAATGGGTGAACATACGAATGATTTTTTACAACCAAGTACCACAAAAGCGGTAACACGGCTATAAATAAAAATGTCACCGCTATTGATTTTGTCACGGAGATTTTTTGTCGTTTGATGATTAGCAAGCATAAAAATAAAATTATCAGCAAGCCCAAAATTATCGTCAAAGGTCCGCTGAACATCGCGTCGAAGTTACGCTTAAAAATATCAAGCGTTATGAAAGTTATTTCGCCCTCTGACAAAGACGATCGGTAAAGTATCTGATTTATTGCAGCTTTAAAAACATCTTTATATCCTGCGAGTATATAAGCTACGCTCCATTTGCCTGCCCACATACCACCGTAGCCGAATCCCCATGCAAATGAGTACGAAAATAATTTTGTTAATACTCCCTTAAGTTCAGCGTCGCAGAAAAATTTTCTGTTTATCATAACGCAGACACAA
>CAJOKY010000197.1 GCA_905235425.1 uncultured Selenomonadaceae bacterium | reverse complement strand
ACTCAACGCTCCTGAATGGGCTGGTCTTGGACTCACTGTTGTCATCTTTGGCACATGGGGCGACCTGATAGAGAGTCTGTTCAAACGCACCCTTGGCATCAAGGACAGTGGAAACATCCTGCCTGGCCATGGTGGTATGCTGGATCGTTTTGACTCATCACTACTTGCTATTCCTGCAGCTGTTGTCTATCTCTACACGCTGTCACTTTTTTAAAGGTTCAGTTCTAAGACTGTCGCATTTATAAATTATATTACCCAGGAAACAAGTTAACAAGAAAAATTCTGATTAACAAATATAATATGAGGATGCGCCTGACGACGCATCCTCATTTAATGTTTTCTGGTACTAGACGAATAAAGTTGTCTAATTATTCTTAGCGTTGTATATAGGCCTTTATTCTCCCACACTCATAACACCAGAATTCCAGAGCTCATAGCTGGCGAAGCTAACTTCAACACCTGCTATCAAAGCATCCTTAATATTCTGAGGAAGCTCAGAAGCATTAACCAGATTCAGAATCTGTTGAGCATAATCATGAGCATTCAAAGCGGAAAGTGCTACAAGATCCAAATTATCTACGAACTGCTTAATCAAAGCGAACTCAGCGCTCTTCTCGGGATAAGCACTCATTACCTGAGCCAGGAACTGTTCAGAAGAGGTTGATGTCTGAGCAATAGAGAAAGTATTTGAAAGCACGGGAGTAACAGCATTTCGCAGGAATACAATAATATCAACATCTCTTATCTGAGTCTGTGAAGCAATCTTGAAGAGATCGTCGGTTAGGAATTCCTCGGTACACAAAGCGGGGTTGGCAATCACTTCAGGATACTGTTTCTTAGCTTCCAGCATAATTGCATTATGATAAGTACTTTCACCGATTGCGGTATGGTCTTTGGCATTAAATACGTTAAGCAGGTAAAAATAGCGACTGCGTCTGTCATTTTCTACCATATTGTCCAAATTTTTAAGGTTTTCGTCGGACAAATGTAAAAAACCGTTTTCCCCCAAATATTCCGGTACGCGCTCGGTGTAAAGCGTAAGTGCCTGTTGCAAGTAGTCGTGCTTAATGCACCAACGAATAATTCGCCGCGCGTAGAAATCAGCAAATCATATTTTTCACGAATTTTGTCGATAAGTCGCGCCATAAAAATATCGTGAATATTTTGCGGTTCTGCGGAAAAATCGTTAATAGCGTCGTGAAGTTTTTCAATCGCCTTTTTAAAATCGCCGTAGCGACAAAGCTTGATAGACTTTGCAAAATTTGCCATTGCGTCAGTCAATTTTTTCAACGCGACGGATTTTTTAAATTGGTCGGCATTGGCGGCGTAATATTTATTAAGCGCCTCGACACTGCCGAAATTTACAAATTCTTCAACGCCGGAAATGAGCTGAAACAGATCGTAAATGTTATTGAGTTCCTCAACGCGCTTTGTCGAAAGATTTGAATATAAAAGCTTGCCGATTTTGACGCCGCTGTATTCAAGCAGTCTGATAACGTCAAGCATCATCATATTAATATGCCGCATTCCGCCTGTTAAATCGGCGTGCAGGCATACATCTTTGCCGCGTGCGTAATTTTGAATACGCTCAGCCATCTCTGCAACACTGCGCAAATTTTTTTCGCAGTCACCGTCTTCATCGTACGGGTAAATTGTTTCGTCGGTTATGCACTCGTCGATATTCGGCATAAATTTTGCCATACGCTTTTTGAAATATTCCAAATGCGTCACGGTGTTGCCGTCATCATCGCGATAATCTTTTATATCTGCGCGAACGGCGTTTGACGCGAAAATAAAAATTTTTGAAATGTTGCCGCCTGCAGAATCATCTTGCAAAAAGTAGCGAAACGCAGATTCATTTGTAGTTTTGGTAGGTTCGCCGCTGACATTGTTGTAGGGCGTAGGCGCTGAATCAACTCTTACAGTGCTTAAAAACGTAAGAAAAATATTTTCCATAGTAAATCCCTCCATTTAGCCGGTAGCTTGTAACTACTCACTAACTTTAGTAAGTAGTAAGTAGTTAATAGTAAGTAGTCACTACTCACTACCTCACTACTCACTACTTACTAATCCCTAATTCAAATGCTTTTTTATTCAGCTCCAAAAATTTTTCCGGTACGCACGCTTTAAGTGCCGCTTGCCATGCGTCCTGCGGAATGTCGAAGTAATGTGACAATCTGCCGAGCAACACGATATTGACGGCTTTTTGTGAACCGGCTTTTTTGGCAAGTGACAGGCAATCCATAGCGTCAACCTTGAAACCCTTTGCACGCATTTTTTCAACAAGATTTTCAGGGTACGTCGCCGCACCGGTTATTACCGGCATTGGATCAATCTGTTGCGTATTTGTGACAATCTGACCGTTAGGTTTAAGGTACGAAATCCAACGCGCAGTTTCCAAAATTTCAAATGAAACAATGAAATCCGCCTCGCCTTTGTCAACTACCGGCGAATAAACTTTGTCGCCGAATCTCACGTAGGTTATGACACTGCCGCCGCGTTGGCTCATGCCGTGAACTTCTGAAACTTTCACGTCGTAACCCTCACTTAAAAGAAGTTGCCCCAAAATTTTACTGGCAAGCAGTGAACCTTGACCGCCTACGCCTACTATAATAATATTTTTTGTTTCCAAATTAAATACCTCCGTTTGTAAAGTGGGTAGTAAGTAGTGAGTAGTGAGTAGTGAGTATCTGTTACAAGCTACCAGCTACAAGCTAACCGTTTACATAATTCTTACTGATGAACCCAATAACAAAATTATTCCCAATATGCCGCCGATTAATCCTACAGTCCAAAATACCAAAACAACTTTAACTTCACTCCAGCCGCCCAATTCAAAATGATGATGTATCGGACTCATTCTGAAAATGCGTTTACCGGTAGTTTGAAATGAAATTACCTGCAGAATTACCGACATTGCCTCACATACAAAAACAAAACCTATGACGATTAAAATTAATTCGGTATGCGTCAAAATTCCCATTGCCGCGAAAGCGCCGCCCAATGCCAATGATCCCGTATCGCCCATAAAAATTTTTGCAGGGTGGAAGTTGAAAAATAAAAATCCTATGCAAGCGCCGACCGTCGCCGCGCAGAATATCGCCAATTCATAATGACCCGTTATTAAACAAATTACGCAATAACAGCCTGCCGCTATCGCCATACAGCCCGACGCCAAACCGTCAAGACCGTCTGTCAAGTTCACGGCATTTGACGCGCCGACGATAACTAACAAAACCAAGACATAATATAAAACGCCTAAGTCAATTATCGTGCCAATAAGCGGTATCCAAATTGTTGTCTCAATGCCCAAATAATTCGTCGCAATGTAAATAGTTACGGCGGCAATAAAAATTTGTCCCAATAGTTTTTGCCATGCGCGAAGACCTAAATTTCTTTTCTTGACGACTTTAATATAATCGTCCGCAAAACCTAAGAAGAAATGACCTGCCATGATAAACAGCGCCAAAAATATATCCGTCGTTAAATCTACGCGAAGAAGAGTAGCAATTACAATACCGGCTATCAAAAAAATTCCGCCCATTGTAGGAGTGCCGCTTTTGACTTTGTGACTTGCCGGTCCTTCGTCGCGTATGCTCTGCCCAAATTTTAATTTATGTAACAGCGGTATTAATATCGGTCCGAGCATTATGACGACGCCCGCCGCTATTGCCGCCGCAGTGAAAATGTCTAACATATTCATCCTTTCGTTGGGGTTAGGGGGTAGAGGGTAGATTGTAGAGGGTAGGAGTGAAAATTTTCCTGACGCCTACTTCCTACCTCCTACTCCCTACTTTCTACCTCCTAAAATAAAATTTCTGCCAAATGAAATGCCTTTTTGCCGCCAACAATCCTTTAGCGTTCGTACTGATCTAACAATTTTTTCAACTGTTCAATCAGTTTATCTTGTTTCTGATATACGGCTTCACGTTTTTGCAATAAGCGTACCTGTTGAGATAGACTATTTGCCTTCTGAAACATTGCATTGAATCCGTGAAAAAGGTACTTCGCCAATGTCGTGTTTGCACCAAAAATCGGCACCATAGCATCATAAACCGCGTTGTCCAATTCTGCACTAATATGAGCGCCATTGTAAAAAGGAACCGTCCTATGTGGAAAAATATAATCAACGATTTGTAAAGCAGATTGTTCCTTTAATATACGATTATTTTTCAGAGCAGGGATTTTTTCCATAACTTCTGACATAAAATTAGAAATTTCCATAAAACTTTTTACATACAGCTTAAATCTATTAAAATCCGTTTTATTTGAAAGCGAGTTTGAACGTTGACGCCAAATATAAATTGCCTCACGAAACATTAAATATTTTTTTGCATAACACAATGCCTCAAAAGATATCGACATATCCTCAACTAAACAATCTAAAAATCTCATATTATGTTTTACGAGAAAATCTCGATTGTAAATATTTATCCACGTTGCGATCCAAATTCTTTTTTTAACCCAGTTATCACTTAATCTTAATACAACATCTTCATCCAAAAAGCCTTCCTCACGATCATCCCATTTTAATGTTAATTTTGAAATCTCAATAAGATTTGCGTTATCCTGAGAAGTCCTATAGCTCCCAAGACAATGTATTACATCTACCCCCTGTTCGGCTTTCGTAGCATTATATATTTTTTCAAGTGCCGTAGGTATTATTGCGTCGTCATTATCAATGAACCAAATATATTCGCCAAAAGAATTTTCCAAACCATAATTTCTGCCCAAAGACGGTGTACCATGATTTTTGTCTTGACGAATCAGACGAACTTTTTTATTGGTACCGTACAATTCACTGCAAATTTTGCAAGAATTATCTGTTGACGCGTCGTCCACTACAATAATTTCAAAATCTTGAAACGTTTGATTCAAAATGCTGTCGATACAAATTTTTATGTAACGTTCGGCATTATACATGGGAATTATTATCGAAAAACATGGCTTGTCCATAAAATACCTCTAAGAAAAATATTTTACGCCGGATTCAAACAGGTGCTGATTTTTATTTCCTTCAACATTTTTGCAAACATTTTCGCCAATACGTTCAGAGTGCCCCATTTTTCCGAAAATTTTTCCGTCGGCATCGGTAATGCCTTCAATCGCCCATGCCGAGCCGTTGGGATTGAAAGGTAAATTAGCGGTAGGCTTATTGTCGAAGTCAACATATTGAGTAGCAATTTGACCGTTGGCTGAAAGTTTTTCAAGCCAATTTTGATTCGCGGCAAAACGTCCCTCACCATGCGATACGGCGATTGTATGAACGTCGCCGACTTTACAAGAGTTAAGCCACGCCGAAGAGTTATTGGCAATACGCGTACGAACCATTGTGCTTACATGTCTGCCAAGTGAATTATGCGTCAAGGTAGGCGAATCGTTTTCAAGTTCGCGAATTTCGCCGTACGGCAACAGTCCCAATTTTATCAGCGCTTGAAAACCGTTGCATATGCCCAAAATCAAGCCGTCGCGCTTTTTCAGAAGGTTCATTACTTCTTCGGCAATGCGCGGGTTTCTGAACATAGCCGCGATAAATTTTCCCGAGCCGTCGGGTTCATCGCCGCCGCTAAATCCGCCGGGCAACATTATAATCTGCGCGGCTTTAATTTCTGCAACCATAGCGTCAACACTTTCGGCAACTGCTTGAGGAGTTAAATTTCTTATGACAAAAATTTTTGGATCGCCGCCTGCCTGCCGCCATACCTTTGCGCTGTCGTATTCGCAATTTGTACCGGGAAAGACGGGAATAAAAATTCTAGGTTTAGCGGTTAGCTGGTAGCTTTTAGCTTTTAGCCGGTAGCCTGTAGCCGGTATCTGATCCCTGATCCCTAATCCCTGATCCCTAATCCCTGTAGAAAATATTTTTTCAAGCGGTTCACTATATGCGCGTTTCACTTCGTCAAGTGAAATTTTTTCTC
>CAJOKY010000196.1 GCA_905235425.1 uncultured Selenomonadaceae bacterium | reverse complement strand
GGGTCCGCCTTCAAGTATAAAAGTTTTAATTTCAGCAATGGTTTCAATTACGACGCGGACTGTGGTTTTATCGAATTGACCGACGCGAACACGTTTAGCTGTCGCATTGTCTATCGGCAGTTCCTTTTTTACCTTTGAGCTTAAAATAGAATTTTGAATATCGACTACAAGGCGCGATGGATTTTCCACGTAGATTTCTTTGAATTCTACGTAATCTGTTACGTCAATAACAAGACGAACCGTGCCGTTATTATAGCTGTAGCGAACATCTTGCACTATCGCCGGACGCGCCGCCATTGCCGTTGAAGTGAATAAAAAAAACAAAAGGAGCGTCGTAAAAATCGATTTAAGCATACTTGTACCCTCCTTTTGTTCGTAAAAATTTTTACAGGCGTCTTGTCTTTTTTTAAGTTTCGTATGAACCGTAGCGTTGCTCCAATTTTTTAAATGCCCAAGTTAATACTGCTGTCATTACTAGGTAAAAAATTCCTGCGATTAAAAACGGCGTCATGTCAAATTCGCGTTGCACAATCGTTCTTGCCACGCGCAGAAGGTCGTTCATTGCCAAAATGTAAATCAGCGAAGTATCTTTCACAAGGTTAATGGTTTCATTTGATATCGGCGGCAAGACAACGCGTAGGACTTGCGGAAAAATTATGTAGCGCATCATCTGCCAATGCTTTAAGCCGAGAGCCTTCGCCGCCTCGTACTGCCCGCGCGGAATTGCCTGTATACCTGCGCGGAAAATCTCTGCAAAGTAAGCCGCGTAGTTCAAGGTAAATGCCAAAAGTGCCGCAGCAATGTCGGGAAGTTTTATCCCTACCATAGGCAATGCGAAGTAGACAAAGAGAAGTTGCAACATTAACGGCGTGCCGCGCATTATCCATACGTAAAATTCCATAAGGTAGCGTAGCGGTGCAAATGTTGAAATTCTTCCCAACGCCGCCAATGCACCTATAGGCACGCTAAGAATCAGCGTGATAACAAAAATTTGTAGCGTGACTTCGGCGCCTTGCATGATAAGCAGCGCCATATCGAAAAATTTTTCCATTAAGGTTACCTTTTATTCTGCGTCGGAGAAATTATTTGCAGTCCCAAGATTCCGTCGACGCGAACGTTTGAAGTATCGATACCTGCCGCCTTAGCGGCATTGAAGTAAGCGATGTAAGCGGGAGCGCCGCCGGTTACATTATCAAGTTGTTCGTCTGTCAAGACTTCTTCTTTTCTTATCACCGCATCCATTTCGTATCACCCTTTCGTTAGAGAGTAGGAGGTAGAGGGTAGATTGTAGAGGGTAGATTGTAGAGGGTAGGAGGCAGGTATTAACTACTTACTACTCACTACTCACTACTTACTACTCACTACTTACGCTTAATTAAGTCAGCGCCAAACCACTGTTCAGAAATTTTCTTTGCCGTACCGTCAGCAACAATCTCATCAAACGCCTTTTGAATTTCGTCACGGAGCGCGGTATTTTCCTTCGCAAAGGCAATGCCAAATTCGCTGGTAGGTCCAATAATGACGTTAAGCGCATCCAATTTGTCAGCATGCTTAGCCATGTAATAGCGTCCTACAATTTCATCACAAACAACCGCGTCAAGTCTGCCGTTTTCCAAATCCATAAACGCGCTGATATAATCGCCGTAAGTTTTGAAGTCTTTGAATGAATTTTTCAATGTCGCATTGCCGGTAATGTAAGCTTCCGCCGTCGAACCTGCCTGCGTACCTACAGCTTTACCTGCCAAATCCGCTTCCGATGCAATGCCGGAATTTTGTTCGTCGCCCTTGCGAATGAAAATAATTTGGCGATTATCCATATAAGGATCACTGAAAAGCATATTTTCTTTACGTTCAGGCGTAATGTCGAGACCGTTCCAAAGTACGTCGATTCTGCCGGACTTCAATTCAGCCTCTTTGCTGTTCCAGTCAATGGCTTTAAATTCAACTTCGCGACCGAGCTTTTTAGCCGCCGCCTTTGCAAGATCAACGTCAAAGCCGATAATTTCGTTTTTGTCATCTTTAAATCCCATTGGCGGATATTCGTCATCAAGCCCTACTACAATTTTTTTAGCTCCTGCATTTTCACCGCCTTTATCTGCAGTATTGCCGCCGCAACCCGTGAAAATCATTGTTGTCAGCAACATTGCGACTAAAAAAATTTTTCGCATAATCATTTTCAATCTCTCCTTTGAATCAGAAAAATTATAAGCCGCTTGAATTATACTTGATAAAATTTTCGTTTGCAAGATAAACTGAAAATTTAATGAAAAAAATTTGCTTGCATAAATTCAAAAAATTTGCTATAAATATGTAACAAAAATTTGGAAAGCGTGACATTTTGGAATTTAGACATGAAAGCGTAATGCCCGATGAAGTTATCGACGCGCTTAAAATTAATGCGGCGGGAATTTATGTAGACTGCACATTGGGCGGAGGCGGACATTCTTTTAGAATCGGTAACAGGCTCAATGAAGACGGCTTGATTATCGGAATTGACAGGGACGTTGACGCGGTTAATGCGGCGACAGAAAAGTTGGCAGGGCTGAAATGCCGGGTTGAGATTGTACACGAAAATTTCAGCAATTTGAAAAGTGTTTTGACTGATTTAAACGTTGATAAAATTGACGGTGTACTTTTTGACTTGGGAGTTTCGTCATACCAGATTGACACTGCCGAGCGCGGCTTTTCATATATGCACGATGCGCCGCTTGATATGCGTATGGACAGGACGAAAAATTTCAGCGCCTTTGAAGTAGTAAACAATTATGATGAAGACAGCTTGAAAAAGATTTTTCGCGAATATGGCGAAGAGAAATTTTCCGGCAGAATTGCAAGAAAGATTGTTGACGCTAGAAAAAATTCACCGATAAAAACTACCGGCGAATTGGTCAAGATCATTGAAAGCGCCGTACCGAAAATTTCTACCGGCGGACATCCTGCCAAAAGAGTTTTTCAAGCCGTGAGGATCGAAGTAAACGGCGAATTAAAAATTTTGGAAGACTCCATAAGGTCGGCTGTAAATTGTCTTAAAATCGGCGGCAGAATTGCGGTTATAACTTTTCATTCGCTTGAAGACAGGATTGTAAAAAATACTTTGAGCGATATGGCGCGTGACTGTATTTGTCCGAAAAATTTTCCCGTCTGCGTATGCAATCACCGCGCAGAAATAAAAATTTGCGGCAAGGCTAAAAGTGCCGCATCTGAAGAATTGGAAAGAAATTCACGTGCGAAGTCAGCTAAACTTCGCGTGGCGGAAAAAATTTTATGAAAGGGCAGTGACAAAAATGGCGACAACACGTATACCGAAAGTTAAAACTCAACAAAGTCGCTTAGAATCTTCATCACCCAATGAAGGAAATCACTCGGAAGGAGCGCAGCTTACATTGATTCATGGTCGTCCGAAATTGAATCATATGTTGCGGTCACGTTGCGGTTTGGCTTTTATTATAATTTCAATTTTGGCAATGATGGTTGTCATACGCAGCGGAATAAGTGCCAGTCGCGGCTATGCGCTTGTAGCAACGCAAAATCAAGCTCAACAGATTGAAATGGAAAATGAACGGCTTAGAATTGAAATTGCCAAGTTGAAATCGCCGCAACGCATTAAGCAAATTGCCGCCGAAGAATTGGGTATGGACGTGCCGAGTAAAATGTATTTTTCACATTGATTGGTTAGTTAGTGAGTAGTGAGTAGTCAGTAGTAAGTAACTGATCCTTACGCTCTACCCTCTACAATCTACCCCCTACCCCCTATTCTCTACCCTCTACCCTCTACCCCCTACTCTCTACTCCCTAATATTGACAAATAAAAGTAGTTTTGGTAAAATTTCGCCCGTAATGCCAGAAACAAGGATTGCCTTGTGTGTTAGTGTCGCGCTTTTGGCAATAGACATCCTTAGTTGTGACAGGACAGGTAATAACTTATAAATTACGACTGCGGTCAAGTTCACAGGTGGTGAAAATCATGGTAAAAATCAGACTGAATCGAATGGGCGCCAAAAGGCAACCTTTTTATCGCATAGTTGTGGCGGACAGCCGTTCGCCGCGTGACGGACGCTTTATAGAGATTGTTGGAAATTACGATCCCACAAAAGATCCGGCAATTATTAACGTTGACGAAGAAAAAGTTATGGCGTGGATCAAAAACGGTGCACAGCCTACCGACACGGTTCGTTCACTTTTGAGCAAGCAAGGAATTATGAAAAAAATTCATCAAGAGCGCAAAAGTAAAAACTAAAATTTTTTCGCTTAAATTGACGAGGTAATCACAATATGCAGGAATTAGTAAAAGTGCTTGCAAAAGCGCTTGTTGAAAACCCCGACGCGGTTGAAGTTGAAACCGTTGAGGAAGAAGACAGAACAGTAATTAAATTGCACGTCGCTCAAGACGATATGGGCAGAGTTATCGGCAAGCAAGGCAGAATCGCCAAAGCTATTCGTACCATTGTCAGATCTGCGGCAACGCGCGAAAATAAAAAAGTTACGGTTGATATTGATTAATCGACATAAAATCTTACTCAAGCAGGACGGTGAGCGTAAGTGCTTGCCGTTTTTTGTTACATAAAATTTTTGAGAAGGATTTAGCACTGTCAACTACTCACGACTAAAGACGCGGGCTTGTCCGTACCTTAAGCTGTCTTTACAGTTAGCGAAGTTCAAACGCTTATGCTCCTTCGTTGGTCAGACATCATCGGGTGGTTGACTTCACCCGTTTAACTCTAAGGTTTTACCCTAAAGTCGTTAATTTAACAATACTATACAATGTCTATCTGGAACGAGTGACTGAGCCCATCGTCTGTGTCTCGCTATTCTGACGCCTTAACGCTGTAGATTTTAC
>CAJOKY010000195.1 GCA_905235425.1 uncultured Selenomonadaceae bacterium | reverse complement strand
CATCAAAATTGCTGTTACCATTAAGAAATTGCGCAATTTCCGTCTGAGTTCCTTCAAGTTCAATTTTTGAAAATTTCATGATAACTTCCTTTCTTCTCTGCCTTGTGGTATAATTTGAAAAAAGGCAGGTATGAATTATGGATTATTTAGCGTTTATATCTAAAGAGTTTTCAGTTAGTGAGAGAACCTTCGCAGGAGCTCATGTCGTTTTGATTTTATGGGGAAAGAAAATGTACTTGGTATTATAGAAGAAATAAATCCGCAAAAATTTAATATCAGCGCATAAATTAAACTCTTAATAAAAGTGTTTTCAACGTTGCTATAATATTTTTTTAGAGCGTTCCGTCGTGAAAAACATATCTTTATGAAATTCACCGCCTTTTTCCCAGCGGTCGAGTGCTTTATATCTTCTGCGCTTAGGCACGGTACCGCACCTGCTGTAATGCGAAGAATCATCAAGGTTAAAATCCCTAACAGTAAATCCCATTTTCCAATCTGAAAAAGGACACTCTGTATATGTTTTTGTAGGCTCCAAATTTTCACATACCACATTGCCGTGAAGGTCAATCATCATATCGGGAGAATTTTCACCGTCGCCTTGCCGCTTAACGAAAAATAAATCCTTTGGAATTGCATTGAGTTCATTAATCGTATCATTGTTGACGGACGTAATTATTTTATCCGGGTTAATGTACGTGATTTTACTTTTATCTACGTATGCAATTTTACCGCCTGCGTCTTTAACCTTAACGCGCTCAATGTGTACGGTTTTATTGTTTTCGTCTTTAAATATATTGCCGCTATCTTTTATGACCATAATATATTTTTTGCCGGCACTGTCACAAAGAATCTCCCAGCCGTCCAACTTACAAAGCATATTATACCCGCTGAGAGCGTATGAGTTTCTGGCATCTAATTTATATTCTTTACTGTTTTCAGCGTATTTGTAAATTTGCCATCCGCTGCCGCTGGTTCTTATTTTGGTAATATCAGATTGCAATACATAAGCTGGTGCCTTTTTGTTCGTAGTATTTCTATTTCCTGCCATGTCGCGAGATTCTCCGTAGTCGGTAAGATTATAAAGTTCCGCGTCGATTATTGATGAAATCCCCAAATTCGCAAGTTCTGAATCCGTGCGCAAAACTGAATTAATCGTGCCGCTCATCGCCGTCTCTGCCGTGTCACTCAAACATATTAAATCTTCTTTCTTGACAATGACAAGTTTGTCGTCTTCAGTTTTAAGAATACTCATATCATAACTGTTTGACTTATTAAAAAAAATGGTATGCCCGCTGTCAACAACTTCTTTGTAATTGTAATTGTCATTTTTAAAATCCGACTCTGTTTTTAACTTTTTAAAACTTTCGGCGATGACAAATCCTTCAAATTTATAATCATTTCCGACGATAATTACGGGACTGTTCGGCGCAAATAAAATTCCGCGAAAATCTTTATTGAGATTTAATATAACCGGTTGAGAATTTCTTATCGCTTCATCATCTGGCTTATTGGTAATATTTTTTTCCGGTCCGTCGTAGAAAATAACCATCGGACGTTTTGCGTAATCGTGAGTTTTAGGTTCGTCTCCTGTTTCCATATTGCTTGCATTAATGTTGATGATGATTTGTCGGACAGTGTTCAATGTCTGAATTGTTTTGAATCCCAATTCTGAAACCATTGGCTCGCTTTCAATTTTAATATATAACGGGTCGGCGTCAGTGTCTTTCGTCGTTGCAAAATCTTTTTCGTAAATCTTCATCAAATTTTCTAAAACCGTCGCATCCAATCGCGTCTTATAAACTCCGTCAAAATTCAGGGATGCGTGAACGCGCAAATTTACAGGAGTTCTGGGGTTATTATCAGATGTAACTGTTATGCCGGCTGGTAATGGTTTATTAATATCCCAATTCCAATCTTTAAAAGTATACGCTGACGGAAAAGTTATATCGTGAAAGAAGTCTATATTTATCGCGTCCAATTTATCTTCGGAAAATTTTTGATACCCGTTTGCTGATGTGTTTCCTTCTTTACCATTCTCTATGATTATCGGCTCTATACTCCAAAAATCGCCGTCATGATAAGTAATTTTGTCGGTCAAAAAAATATTCCATTTGCCGTCAAAGTACCTCGAAAATTTTTGCAAGGCATATGAATAATAACGCGGATATTGGTCTGTAGTATTAAAATAATATGAAGTATCTCCATTGGCGGGCGCGTCGGGGTCTGCATCATATTTAATGTTTTCTTTATTAGAGGCAGTCTTGTAATATTGTCGGTAAGCTTCATCATATTCTTCCCAGTTGCCTGTCGTTTTCGTTTCTGCCAACTGATTCATATCTTCCCAAAGATTTCTTTCGGCAATACCTTTAGTTATTTCAGCTACCGCAACCGCAGGAACTGTCGTAAAGGGAAGAATATCCAAAACTTTGAAAATATGCGTAACATTTTCCTTAAGTTCAACTTCATAGTAAATTTTTTCGTCGTCCTCTTCGGCATACAATTTATATGTTGGCGACACCTTAACTTTTGTCCAAGAATCGGTCTCCGTGTCGGCACTGACTCCGAGATTAGATTCCCAACTTTCTTTGGCGGCAAAATTTATTCCTGAACTTAAATTTGGCAAGTCCTTTTCTTCATCGCGCAATGCCTTAATAATGTCGTCGTTTTCATAAACCAACATTACGCTGTTATACCCGTCCTGCGATTCCTCACAAAATTTATTTGCGCCCGCAATTGCCGCCGCCTCCGCCGCATTTTGAAGGCGTGATTTATTTAAGTAAAGCCAGCCGAGATCGAACACCACGAACAAAAACAAAATCAGTACCGGTAACAGTAATGCAAAAAATACCGCGGTTTGTCCGCGTTGATTGAAGGTCTTAAAATTTTTTCTTTTCTTAAAAATTTTTATGATACTCAACTTCCTTTATTGACGAATTTTATTTTTGCGGTATTATAGCACAAAAAAATTTCAGGTGGAAGTATGATGAAAATTGAAAAGGCGGATACTTTTTTCAAACGTCTGCGCGGATTAATCGGCAGAAAAAATTTTCCGCAAGGTCGCGGCTTGATGATAGTGCCTTGCAACTCCATTCATATGTTTTTTATGCGTTTCGCCATTGATGCCGTTTACATCGACGAAAATTTTGTGATAAAAAAAATTGTCCAAAACCTTCAGCCTTGGACGGGATTTTCAATTTGTTTGGGCGCGTGGGCAGTCGTCGAATTTTCGGCGGGCGAATCTGCGCGGTTAAATTTAAAAGTCGGGCAAACTTTGAAAGCGGAGATTGTTTGAAATGCTTGCAATTTATTTTTTCTGCGCAGTGGCGGCAATGTTCGCGGGTTCATTTTGGATTGACCATTTGTACAAATTACCCGATGCACCGTTGAGTTTTCCCGAAAAAATATTTTCGCGCGGCAAGTTCAGAAAAATTCTGCTGACTATAATTTTTTTCTCGGCAATTATTTTTTGCGCCGAAATGTCGACAATACAAGCGGTACGAACTTTGACGGCAATATTTTTTCTGGCGCTGATAATGATGACCGACTTTGAACAATACGTCATCTTCAACAAAATGTTAATCCCTTTTGCAATCGCAAGTTTGCCGTTCGTCGTCGTTTGCAATTTTTCATTTGTGAATCATTTGGCGGCGGCATTTTTCGGCGGAGGAATATTTGTTATTTTAATGGTGCTGTCAAAAAACGGATTGGGCGGCGGCGACGTTAAATTAATTTTCGTGCTGGGATTGTGGCTCGGCGTCGAAGGTTTAATTTCCGTCATTTTGTCGGGAACAATTCTTGCGGGATTTTCCGCGCTGATTTTATTGTTGACAAAAATAAAAAATCGCCACGACGTTTTTGCTTACGGTCCCTACTTCTGCATTTCCGCCTGTGGCTTTTTGCTTTTTGACTTTAAAATTTTTTAATAAAAGCTCTTTTCTTCAAAGTCGTAATTGATGAGATAATTATTTCGCCCGCCGGCTTTCACTTGGTAAAGTGCCTCGTCAGCCGCCTTGAACAAATTTTCGTAGTCAGTACCTTGCGGCGGAACGAGCGCAATTCCGATACTCGCCGAAATCCCCGCGTGAACGCCGTCAATCGTCAACTCGCAAGCAATTTTTTTAATCGCCTCCGCTTTCCGTACAACAATATCTGTCGACGGTAAATTTTCAATGATGACGATAAATTCATCTCCGCCGAATCTCCCGATACAATCGTTGGGGCGAAAAATTCCGCGTATCCTTTTGGAAAATTCCATTAAAACTTTGTCGCCGAATTGATGCCCCAGCGTGTCATTTACTCTTTTGAAGTGATCCAAGTCCACTATGAAAAACGCCATTATCGTACGCGATTCGTCCAACTTGTCATATTCGGTAAGCTTCATTTTGCAAATATTTTCGGTCGTCGTCTTGTTGTAAAGTTTTGTCAACTTGTCGACTTCCGACGCCATTTGATAAGTATCACGCAACGATCGAATTTTGTTGAATGCCTCCGCCATTTGCGCCAATTCATCATTTGAATCCACTTCGATTTTGTCAACGGATTTATTTTCGTGCGCTATTTTGTCCGCCGCCTGCGTTATCTCGATTATCGGTTTCGTCGCCTTATACGCCAATTTGTGCGCAACAATGCTGACTGTGATGAGCATAAATAAACCAATCAAAATTGCCTGTGCAATCTTGATGTAAACTTGCTCCAAAATATAATTGTACGGCTCAACCACAAAAATTATCCAACCCGTTATGTAATTCCGCGAATAACTCACCAAATATTCTTCGCCGTTCATTGTCGCTCGGACAATTCCTTCAGGGCGTGCATCTTCCAATATTTTGTCGGAAATCAT
>CAJOKY010000194.1 GCA_905235425.1 uncultured Selenomonadaceae bacterium | reverse complement strand
TAAGGGACGTGGGCGGCGTAGTTTATGACTTTATCTTTACCGAGCCAGTTAATAGTTGGCAAATAATATTCCTCCTTGACGAAGTGTTTTGAATTGCAATATATAATTTTAACTGCATTTGTCAAGAGTTTTTTACAGTACCAAAAAATCCCGACGTCGTAACGAAGGGATTTAAATTTTATTTTAACTTGCAATATTTTTCAAAGATTTTTTACGCCGAATATTTTCTCTAAATCTTTTAATTTCATCTTCAGTGAGCGGCGGGATGTCACTATAATCAATTTTTCTGCCTTCCAACGCTTTAATTTCATCCACCTGTTCTTTGGTCAATGGCGGAATATTTTTAATAGAATTGTTCATAATACAACGCCTCCTCATTTTTATCAGCCGGTCGTGCTGAAATTAATCTATTTCTGTCATTACGTTCAGTATAAATTACAGTTAAAATTTTTCCGACTTTACCGATTATTTTTATCCTATCCTCTTCATCGCTGTGAAATTCGTCATAATCATCAATATTATTTTCATCAAGAAAAACACGAGCGGCAATTTCAAAACTAATTCCGTGCTTTTTTTTTAATTAATTTTTGCTTTTTCGCTGTCCCAAACAAATTTTAAGTCACCAAGTTCAAAATTTATGTCCATTAAATCACCTCGACATAATTTTAAACAAAAAATTTTTAGCCGTCAAATAAAAAATCCCCTCGAATTAACGAAGGGATTTAGATTTTTTAGAAAAAGATTTTCTAGATTTTAAATATTTTGCCGAAATTTTTTAGAAATTTTTATTAACTCAATTTGGAAATTCTATTGAGAACTTCTTGATGTGAAATGTGCTGACCGGTTGTCATATCTTTGTAAGTGTTATGTTTTGAACCAATGTCTATACCGAGAGCACCAAGACTGATATCAGCGTCAATATGCAAATCTTTTTGAAGAATATTTTTCAACTTCACTTGCAATAATTATGGTTCCACCTGGAATATGCGTTTCAAATGAACCTACTTTTTGCCAAAATGGATTTGAAACTATTGCCTTTGTCAAGTCGTTCAATTCACCTACTGTGCCTCCGCTGATTCTGTCAAGAGACTCCATTGTTAAAACTTCATTTTGTAGTTTCATTTCTTTTGTCATTTTTATGACTTCCTTTATTTTTTTGATTTTTTTTTCACCCCTTATATGTACCAATTCAAAAATTATTAAGACTTCAAAAATTCTTTTAGAGATAATTGAACGGGCTGACGGGCTCGCCGCCGGAACGAACTTCAAAATGGCAATGCGGCCCCGTAGAATTTCCTGTAGAGCCGCAGTAGGCGATAACGTCACCTTGATTTACATTTTGACCGACGCTGACGGCAAGACTTTCATTGTGACCGTAAAGCGTGACAATGCCGCCGCCGTGTTCAATCATAACCGTGTTGCCGTAGCCGTCAATCCAGCCTGCGTGAGAAACAATACCACTTTGCGCCGCGTGAATCGGTAAGCCGTAATCGCCGCCGATATCAATTCCGCTGTGAAATCTTTGACCGCCGAAAATGGGATGGTTACGCCAACCAAATTCAGAAGTTATCGGACCGGTAATTGGCCATATCATTGCGCCGGAATTTGTCGCGGGAATGTACGCTTGATAATCGCCGTCATCTGAACTTTCATAAGCGCCGGTTGACTGCCGTTGCTGTTCACGAGCCGCCGCGCGTGCCTTTCTTTCTTCTTCTTCCTGTTTACGCCGCGCCTCTTCCGCCGCCGCGCGATACTTACTTTCTTCAATCAGCTGTGCAACATGTTCAGACGCCGCGATCATTTCAGCATACTGCTTTTCGTAAACTTCTTTATCATTTTCCATCATATCAATCAGCGCCTGTTGCTCGGCAACTTTTTGTAATTGTACGTCCTTAGCATCAGCCGCAATTATCGCCTGTTCAACCTGTACAAGCCTGTCCTGTTCAAGTTGCCGACCGATAGCTTGAATTTCGTTGCGATATTCCAAAACTTGATTAACAAGCTCCGAATCTTGAATCATAACGCGTTTAAGCAAATCCATTCGCGTCAAGAAGTCGCCAAAATCCTGTGCGCCGAACATTACATCAAGGTAGGAAATTTGACCGTTAATATAAATGTCACGAACGCGCTTTTCAAGTTTATCATGCTTAGCGGTATAATCTTCCTCCGTCGCAAGAAGTTTACTTTCATTTTCTTCAATACGCGCCATTGTTTCATCAAGCGTCGCCTGCTTTTCTTCGTAATCGGCAACGGCAACCGCCGCCTCTTCGTCAAGTGCGCGCTTAATTTCCGAAACAGAATTTATCTTGGCTTGAATTGCGTCAACAACTTGCCGCGCCTCTTCAGCCGCAGTGTCATATTCAGCCTTTTGCCCTTCCAACTGTTCAATTTCATCAGCGAAAACCGCCGTATGCACCAATAACAGCGTCGCAAAAATTATGTGCAAAATTTTTCTCATTGGCAACCGCTCCAACTCTCAAAAATATTAAACTTGTAAAAATCTTTTCAGAGAAACCGTACTGCCCAAAATTCCTACAAAAATTCCTGCCAAAATCAGCGAAAGTGTTACGTAATTCATAAAGGGATATTGTTCAATCATCGGGAAAAATGCAAGCGTCGTGTAAATTTTTTCTGCCATTGCCGAATAAAAATTTCTCAAAAATATTGCGCTTAAGGTGCCGCCGATTATGCCGAGCCCGATGCCTTCCAAAATAAATGGAATGCGAATAAACCAATCCGTCGCGCCGACGTACTTCATTATTGCAATTTCTTTTCGACGCGCAAAAACCGTTAATCTAATCGTGTTGGCAATTATGAAAATTGTCGCGCCGGACAAAATCACCGTCAATACAACGCCGAAAAATCGCATTAAGTGAGTCAAGTTGAAAAGATTCGACGCCACGTCTTGACCGTACTTGACTTCTTCGACGCCGTATAAATCAGAAATTGCCGCCGCCGTAGTTTTTACAGCGTCTGCAGAAGTTACCGTAACCAAAAATGAATTGGGCAAAGGATTTGATTCACCGAGTGCGTCTAAAATTTTTCGATTGTCACCGAGCCTTTCGCGCAGAATTTTCAGCGCTGATTCTTTCGGTATGTATTCGACTTTTGAAACGGCGCTTAAATCCCGCGTCATTCGTTCGATATCTGCGCGTTCCTCTTTTGAAATTTCATCATTCAGGTAGGCGGAAATTTGCACTTGACTTTCAAGAGACGACGCCATTTTTCCCATATTCATTACGATAATTAAAAATACGCCCAAAATGAAAAGTGACACTGCCACAGTGCCGATTGACGCAAAACTCATCCAACGATTTCGTATCATTGAAATTATCACTTCGCGAAAATAATATTCTATCGTCTGCAACTTCATAAATAAAAAAATCACCCCAAAAAAATTTGGAGTGAATTATATCACGATTTTATTAAAAATAAATGTAAAAGTTTTTTCAGTTTTAGTTTGAGGCTTAATAGCGGCGTACATAATAATCGTCGTCGTCATCGTCATCATCATGCCCGCGATATCTTGAATTACTATGATGTGAACCTCTACCGCTTGTGCTGAAATCTCCGTCACTTCTTAAAGTGAGTTTACTGCAATTATAGAGGTCTACACCATACCAAACGTCTTCGTCGCCGTTTCTGTATTTGCAACGAATATCAAAAATATCATTGCTGCTGGATACGTCAATATAAATGTCTTCATCGTCATTGTTACGAATTGATCCGGCATATCTTTGCCAGTTGTTGCTTGCCACCGGACTAATGTAAAGTGTCCTGATATCCTGGCCGGTTTTGTTTACAATTTCTATTTCACTGCTGCGTGCAAATGCCGCCGTTGTAAACAAAAAACTCACAATCAACGCCGCTATCAAAGAAATTTTCAGTTTCAACTAAAACACTCCTTTCTTTATATTTTACATAAATTATTCTAAATTATTAATGGGAATTTTTCAACTTAAAATTTTGTTAAATTTAATCCGGCAAAATAATTTTCACCTGCATTTTTTTTGCGCTTTGGCGCAAAGAAAAAGTAAGCAAAAAGAAACAGCCGTGCTCACTCGCGTCCTGCGAGCCCGCACGGCGGCGCACGTCCTTGTGCGCCTCTACTATTGCAACATTATCAAAATTTGCGGTGTTTTTAAAAATTATTTAATCCGGCAAAATAATTTTCACCTGCATTTTTTTTGCGGCGTCCAAAATTTTTTTAGGCGGTGCGGTCTCGGTTATCAAGCCGCGTACTTTTTGCAACGTCGCGAAGGTGAAATTAGCCTCTGTGCCAAATTTTCTTGATTCGGCGATAATGTAAACATTTTGGCTAAGTTCAATCATACGGCGTTTATGCATTCCGGTATTTGAATCGTTGGTAGAGAGCGAATTTTTTTCAATATCAATGCCGACGGCTCCGATAAACGAAAGACTCGGACGGAAGTGCGCCATAAATTCTAAATTCAACCCGTCCAAAAAACCGTCGCGACTTTTATTAATTTGTCCACCTGCAAAAATTAAATTTATCTTTGGATTTCGCGCCAAAAGTACAAGCACGTCAACCATATTTGTTAAAATTTTATATTCTGTTTCACTTTTCGCCAAAATTTCTGCAATGGCGATACTTATTGTGGAAGTGTCAAGAAAAATTAAATCTTGCGGCGTCATCATTTTTACGGCAACGGCGGCAATTTTTCTTTTAGCTTCAACGTTGCTTATTCGTCGTCGATTAGCCTCAGCAACGTGTAATTTTTCTTTTATCGCGACCGCGCCGCCGTAAGTTCGTTTAAGCTGACCTTCCATTTCCAAAGTGCTTAAATCTTTTCGTATTGAATCTTCCGTGACGCCGAACATTTCCGCCAACTCTTTTACCAAAACTTTGCCTTCTTGCATAAGAATTTCTAAAATTTTGGCTTGTCTTTCTTCCATAAACATTTACATTACCTCTACTCTCTACTTTCTACTCCCTAATCCCTGCTCCCTGTTCCCTAAAAATCACCGGCGATAAAATTGCAATAAAAATTAAAATTATTCCGACCGATTCGATTATCCCAAAAGTTTTTCCGAACATAAAATAAGAAATAAAAACTGCCGCGACAGGTTCAGTCAGCGCTGTAACGGTAGCTTCTTCAGCTGTCAAAAATTTTAATCCTGCGTTGAAAGAAATAAATGCTATTACCGTGCCAAAAATTACTATCCATGCAACGTCAAAAAAATTTTCTGCGCTAAGAAAAGGCGTCCAATCCCAATCGTCGACAAATAAAAACGTTGTCAAGCCGCATGTAAACATGCCGACGCTCGTCATAAATGCAGGATCAATTCCGGCTTTGAAAAGGCGTTTAGGAAAAATCGCGCTGAATGCAAATGACGCGCCGCTTGCCAAACTCCAAAATACGCAACCCAGCGGCACTAAAATTTTTGTTGGATCTCCGCCCGTCACCAATAAAAATACTCCGAGCATTGCCAAAAGCACGGATAAAAATTCCAATCGCGTAGGAAGTTTTCTGTTGTAAACCGTATGCCAAATTACAACCATTGCCGGAGTTGCCGATAAAATGACGGTAGTAGCCGCCGCGCCGCCTATGGATATCGCTTGAAAGTACGTGAACTGCACCATGACGATGCCGATTATCCCGTAAACAAAAACGTCCCAACAAAATTTTTTATTCCGATTTAAAATTTTTGCTGAATGTTTAAATTTTCCGCGCAGAATTATCACGAGCAACATTATAAATCCTGCTGCGCACATACGTATATTAGTCAATTCAAACGGCGTCTTTGTCGAGTGGCTGAAAAAATCCTGAGCCGCCGAGCCGGAGCTTGCCCATAAAACTCCCGCAAGTCCTACAAATATTAATGCTAAATTTTTTTTCAAAATATATATTAGCTTAAATTAGTTGTTAGCTTTTAGCTGTTAGCGATTAGCTAATAGAAATTATAAGCTACGAGCTAACCGCTACTCCTTATCTTCAATAATTTGTGAAAGTGTACGCTTAACTTCTTCGATATCGACGCGCGTATTGTAACAAGGACCGTTCGGACGAATATTAAGCACGCCGACCGCCGGCAGTGGGTAAACGTCTTGAATACCGCTCATCAGATCGCGTTCACAGGCAATGGCGAGTACTGCTTGCGGACGATTTTTTATAACGACTTGCCGCGCCAAAGTTCCGCCCGTCGCCACGAAAAAAATAAAGCCCAGTTCATCTGAAAGTTTCATCAAATCGCCAATATTGCAACCGCCGCAACGCTTACAGTTATTCGGATCTCTTGTAATTTTGTGCGGACAGCCTGCCAGTTGAAGACAATGCGGTACCAGTACCAATAATTTTTTCGCAGGAACTTTGATTTTGCTTTTCATAAAAATCAAGTTGCTTACCGCGATAAAGGAGCCTTCGAGTTGCCGCCTCTTTATGCCGAAAATTTTTCCGATCCTCACGGCTACGGGAAATAAAAATTTTATCATGGCAAAGCTGTATCTGTGGAATAATTTTAACGTCGGCAGACCTTTTACAGCAAAAACCATGTTGCACAGTGCGCCGAATGAAAATGTTGATATAAAAATTAAAAACGCGCCGAAAATTGCCGGCAGATATTCAAAAATATTTTCAAGTCCGAGATATGAAATTTTCCATGCGCCGTAAAGCATAAGCGCCATTAAAAATTCCGTCACCAGCAATAAGCCTAAAAATAATCTTTTTTTCGGTCGCGCAGGTACAATTGTGCTAATCAAAATTCTCACCCCTTTTTGAGAGTGATTATAACAAAGACAAAATTTTTCTGTCAAATTTTATTATATCTTGTATTAACGTCAAAATTTACATAAAAGGGATTTTTTCTTTTACGGCAAAATAAATTGTCGAGGTGAGATTTTTGGCATTTAAAGATTTAAGAGAATTTATAGCTGAACTTGAAAAAAGAAATTTACTTAAGCGAATCAAAGTACCGGTAGACGCGGAATTGGAAATTACGGAAATTACAGACCGCGTTTCAAAATTTCGCGACTATCGCAATGTCGCACTGCTCTTTGAAAATGTGCGCGGCTACGACATACCGGTTTTAACAAATATGTTCGGCAGTTACGAAAGAATGGCGCTTGCACTCGGCGTAAATAAACTTGATGACGCGGCGGACGACATACGCGAACTTTTAAAACTTCCCTACATTTCCTTAAAAAATCGTATGAGTATCGTCTCCATAATTTCAACCGGCAGTAAGGTTATCAATTTTCCAAAGTACGTAAAAAATGCGCCGTGTCAAGAAGTTGTGGAAGAAAAACCTAACCTTGATAAAATTCCAATTTTAAAATGTTGGCCTCAAGACGGCGGAGCTTTTGTCACTTTGCCGCTTGTCTTTACGAAAAATCCGCGTACCGGCAAGCGCAATGTCGGTATGTACCGCCTGCAAAAATATGATTCGACAACTACCGGAATGCATTGGCACATACATAAAAACGGTGCTGAAAATTTTCGCGACGCGCAGACTGACGGTCAAGACAAAATAGAAGTTGCCGTCGCCATCGGTACAGATCCCGCCGTAACCTACGCCGCAACTGCACCGTTGCCGCGTGACGTTGATGAAATGGTTTTTGCCGGTTTTCTGCGTCATAAATCAGTTGAGCTTACGAAGTGCAAAACAGTTGACTTGGAAGTACCTGCCACTGCCGAATTTATTTTGGAAGGATATGTGCTGACAGAAGAATTTCGGCGCGAAGGTCCTTTTGGAGATCATACCGGCTATTATTCGCTTGCCGACGATTATCCCGTATTTCACGTGACTTGTATCACGCACAGAAAAAATCCTATTTATGCCGCGACGATTGTAGGCAAGCCGCCGATGGAAGATTGTTACATGGCGAAGGCTACGGAAAGAATTTTTCTGCCGCTGTTGCAACAAGTCATCCCTGAAATTATTGATATCAATATGCCGTTGGAAGGCGTCTTTCATGACTGTATAATTGTTTCCATAAAAAAAAGCTACCCGATGCAGGCGCGAAAGGTTATGCACGCGTTGTGGGGCATGGGGCAGATGATGAATGTGAAATTAATTGTCGTCGTAGATTCTCATGTAAATGTGCAGGATTTAAGCGAAGTTGCATGGCGCGTATTCAACAACATTGACGCGGAGCATGACTTGGAAATTGTTCATGGTCCGCTTGATGTATTGGATCATTCTTCACCAATGGCGAAGTGGGGCGCTAAACTCGGCATTGACGCTACTAAGACTTGGAAGGAAGAAGGTCACCTGCGCGATTGGCCCGACGAAATTTCTATGACGCCATCTGTTAAAGACCGTATCAATTTTATTTGGCGTTCGCTTGATTTGGATTAATGCAAATATAATTTTTAATACCTACAAGCTAGGGCGTGTTGAATAAGTTTAATTCATATGAAAAATTTTTTTAATACTTACTTTCTTTTGGCGCAAAAGCAACGTCCGTGTGCGCCTCAACTAATCCGACGTTTACAAAATTTGCGGCTTTTCTAAATTCGATTTATTCAACACCACCTAATCACTATCATGATCAAATGCGCCTTCAAAAAAAGTATTAATAAATTTTTGTCGTGCGTCTTGTGCAATTTTTTTCACGGTGTCTGAAAAAATTTCTCTGCCTGACACAAGTGCTTCATTGGCGTCTTTGTGTTCGCCGTAAATATTTTTGGCAATGTAGTTGAAAAAGCCGAAATTGGTTAAAAGCTGGTGCAAAGTCCGCGTCGTCGATCTTCCGCCTTTATCATTATCAAGCGCCAATACAAAAATTGTCGGCAAGAAACTTTCTAACTGCGGTGTTCGCTGCAACAAGATATCTAAAAATTTTCTGTAGTTAGAGATACTCCCCAACGCTATGGCATTAAATCCGACTTCGTAAAAGCTCATGGCGTCAAATTCGCCCTCGACTATAAAGACTAACTC
>CAJOKY010000193.1 GCA_905235425.1 uncultured Selenomonadaceae bacterium | reverse complement strand
CTACTATCTACTCTCTACTCAATAAAATCATTTACGCCGGCATCAAAAACGCTCGTCAAGTTTTCGGCAATATTATTACGCAAATTCAACTTTTCTTTCAAAGAAAGTTTCTTCGGCTCCTGTTCGTAAATCGGGAGTCGTTTTTTTATGAACTCGGTATCAATGTTGCCGGTCTGAAAATAGCTGTCGTCCAAAATTCTTTTATGCAGTGAAATGGTAGTCTTAATGTCTTCGCCTTCAATAATAAATTCGTTCAACGCGCGTTGCATAATCTTAATGGCGTCGCCGCGTGTTCTGCCGTGCGCGATAACCTTTGCAATAAGTGAATCGTAATAAGGCTCGATAGAAAGTCCTGCCGTAACGCCGCTGTCAAAACGTACGCGCGGACCGGAAGGCTCATGCATGAAGTCAATTTTACCCGGCGCCGGCATAAAGTTATTATCGGGGTCTTCCGCATTGATTCTGCATTCAATGGCGTGCCCTCTGAATTTTACGTCTTTTTGCGTAAAGTCAAGGGGATCACCGGCGGCAATTTTTATCTGCGTACGCACAAGATCAATGCCGGTAATCGCCTCTGTAATGCCGTGTTCAACTTGGACGCGGGGATTTATCTCCATAAAATAAAATTCGTGCGTGGCAAGGTCAAACAAAAATTCTACCGTGCCGATACTTGAATAGTGAACACTTCGCGCCGCCTCAACTGCAAGCTTGCCAACACGCGTGCGCATTTCGTCACTAAGCGCGGTTGACGGCGTCTCTTCCAAAAGTTTTTGGTTACGGCGCTGAATTGAACATTCACGTTCGCCGAGATGAACTATTGAGCCGAAATTATCCGCCACAATCTGCACTTCAATATGCCGTGACTGTTCGATATAATGTTCAAAGTAGTAACGAATTTTTGTAACGTCGACAACGTTCAAAACTTTTCTAAGCTCCTCTTCATTGTGGACGATAAACATACCTTTACCGCCGCCGCCGGACACGGGCTTTAAAATGGCGGGGTAGACAACTTTTTTAGCCTCTTCAATTGCCATTTCGTTGCTGTCCAAAGGCAAACTGCCCTTAGCCATAGGAATGCCGGAAGGCTCCATAGCATTACGCGCGGCGTCTTTGTCACCTACAAGCGCAATGGTCTCCGGCAAAGGTCCAATCCACGTCATACCTGCGCGATTAACCATTTTGGCAAACTGCGCGTCTTCAGATAAAAAGCCGTAACCGGGATGAACTGCATCAGCTTCAGATTCATATGCGGCGTAAAGAAGAGCGTCTTTGTTCAAATAACTTTCCATAGGGTCTTCGGGACCTATACGGCAACGAATATCCGCCATTTGAGTATGAAGAGCGTTTTTGTCTGCGTCGGAATATACGGCGACGGTCTCAATGCCCAATTCTTGACAGGCACGAATTATGCGTACCGCAATTTCGCCGCGATTGGCGATAAGTACACGCTTAAACATTCACACAGCCTCCTTTGAATACAGAAAAAAATTCTATGAATTTTAAAAATATTTCTGCGCAAAAATTTTGTATCCTGCCGTACTTAAAAATTGCAAGAAGAAAATTTTTTTTGTAAAATGTTGTCACAAAGGCGGTGGTGTAATGGATATAAATTTAATCAGATTCAATACGGACGTAGGTAAGACTAAGCCGGAAAATATTGTACATACAGATAACGCCTGCCCTTTCTGCGACGTGGAAAATTTAACCGGCATTTTGGATACGGACGGCGACATAATTTTTTTGAAAAATAAATATATCGTGATAGAAACGGCAGACCAATTTGTATTGATTGAAGGCAAAGAATGTAATATCGATATGCCGAATTACAGCAGGGCACAAATGCACCGCGTTATAAAAATGGGATTGAAACATTGGCGTCAACTTTTGAACTGCGGCAAGTACGAGGAAGTTTTATTTTTTAAAAATTTCGGTCCAATGTCCGGCGGCACGATTCGCCATCCGCATATGCAACTTGTCGGCTTTCCTAAGTTAAAGTCGGAATTGCTTTTCGATCCTGCGGAACTGCGCGGCATTGTAATAGCTCGTCAAGATAACGTAGAGCTTAATGTTTCAAATTTTCCGCGCGTAGGATTCGGTGAATTAAACGTTGTAGTGGAAGAAGGCGGCAGTTTAGATACATTGGCTGACTTTCTGCAAATCGGCGTGCATTACTTGATGAACTTTTTCAGAAAAAATCTACACAGCTACAATATTTTTTTCTACCGCCGCGCAGGAGTTATCTACGCCAAGATTATGCCGCGCTTTGCAACTTCGCCGTACTTTGTCGGCTACAACATTCATTTTCTGCCGCGAAACATTACGCAAATTGCGCAGGACGTTTACAAAATTTATTTCAGTGCCGATAAAACAATTACATTTAAATAATCTCCCTGCTACTACCTACTCACTACTACTTACTCACTACTTACTCACTACTTACTACTTACTCACTACTTACTACTTACTACTTACTATTAACTATTCAAGCTTGAAATTATCGTGCATTAATGATATAAAATAGTGGTTAAATTTCGGTATACTAAAAAATTTTTGTATACCGTTGGAAGTAGTTTTGCGACAGAAAGGATGAAGGCTGTGGATAGTTTATTTTTCGTCGCGATGACGCCCATACTATGGCTGATAGTAGCGCTTATCGTATTAAAATTGCCGGCGTGGCAAGCCTGCGCAGTAGCACTTATAGTTTCAGTTATTATGTCAATGCAATTTTTCGGCATGCCTTTAATCGACACGGCGACAGCGGCGTTGGAAGGCGGCACAATGGCTGTATGGCCAATCATTTGGGTTATCATTTCGGCGATTTTCACTTACAATTTATCAGTCTTCACAAAAGGCATTGAAACAATCAAAGAAATGTTAAACTCTGTCAGCACAGATCAGCGCGTCATAATTTTGTTGATAGCGTGGGGATTCGGCGGCTTTTTGGAATGTATGTCGGGTTTCGGTACGGCGGTTGCAATAGGCGCGTCAATGTTAGTAAGTATAGGCATAAATCCAATTTCAGCTATCATAGTCTGTCTTTTGGCAAATGCCGTTCAATCGTCTTACGGTTCAATCGGTCTGCCGCTTACGACACTCGCGCAGTTGACTAATTTTGACGGTTCACAAATTGCCACATTCACAACAATTCAGCTCGGCTTTATGATGATTGTAATGCCGTTTTTAATGCTTGTAACTTTCGGCGGCTCGTTAAAAGCATTAAGAGGAATGATTCCGGTTTGTCTTGTAGCAGGCTTGGGATTTTTCCTGCCGGCAGTTTTTGCAGGTTACTTTATGGGCGCGGGACTTGCAGGTGTTGCAGGTGCAATTCTTTCAATGGGCTTAATTGTAGCCTACGCTAAAACGTTCCCCGTTAAAGATGATGAATACGAAATTCCGGCAGTAGATGCAACGGCAGAGATAACCTTTGACAAAGGGATTAAAGCATGGTTACCCTTCATTTTGATTTTTGTTTTCTTAATCGTAACTTCAAAACTCGTTCCGCCGGTAAATGAATTTTTAACTCAATTTAAAACGTCCATACCGATTTACACCGGTGAAGGCGCGGGACTTTATACATTTACGTGGATTGTCACGCCGGGTACATTGATTATGACTTCGGCAATAATTTCCGGTTTCGTACAAGGCGCAAGTGTCAGCGACATGTTAAGCGTCTTGAACAGGACTGTTAAAACGCTGATACCGACGTTTATAACTATGATAACGATAATTGCTACTGCACGCGTTATGGGCTACAGCGGCATGATAACTACAATGGCAACTACAACGGTTGATGCGACGGGAACGCTTTACCCTGCAATTTCGCCGCTTATCGGTGCGGCAGGTTCATTTATCACCGGCTCTGCTACAACCAGCGGCGTTTTGTTCGGCAAGTTGCAGGCGGATTCGGCAATGGCAATAGGCGCAAATGAAGTAGGTCAAGCGTGGATGGCGGCGGCTAATGCAGCGGGAGCTTGCGTCGGTAAAATCATTTCTCCGCAGTCAATCGCTATCGGCGTGGCGGCTGTCGGTATTCGCGGCGTTGAAAGTCAAATTATGTCATTTGCAATTAAAGTCTTTATTCCCTTCGTAGTTTTAATGGGCGCTATCGTTTACTTCGGTCAATCTTTTGTTGAAACAATTGTAGGATAAAAAGGTGAGTTATATGGAAATATACCCCAATACCACAGTGTACATTCTTAGTCCGTCAAATTTTCATACCGGTGGCGCTGAACTTCTTCATCAGCTTGGCTCCCAATTAGTTCGTTTTAATGTAGATGCTCGTATGTTTTATTATGATGCCAAAAATGATAATCCTGTAGACGAATTTTATAAAAAATACCACTTAAATTATGTTACTCAAATCGAAGATGCCCAAGAAAATATTCTTGTTGGATATGAAGGACCTACTGAATATATCCATAAATTTAAGAATATTAGACGTATACTTTGGTGGCTTAGTGCGGATAACTATGTCCGAATGCTGGCAACCTCAATTTACAGCAATACTGAAAATGTCTTAGCGCATCCAATGCCAAGATTTTTCTATTTTGGAAATCCGGATGACAATGACATAGTACACTTTGTGCAGAGTGAACATGCGCGATTATTTATTGAACTCAATGGCATTCCAAAAGAAAAAATTTATCGTGTTGAAGATTACTTGAATCCTGCCTTTATGAATCGCTCAAAATTTATTGACATAACGACAAAGGAAGATATCGTTGCATTTAATCCCAAGAAAGGTCTGGAAGTAACAAAATTTTTAATCTCAATAGCGCCTAACATAAATTGGCAACCTATACAAAATATGACTCCAGACCAAGTTCAATCTTTATTGGCTAAGTCAAAAGTCTATGTGGATTTCGGTTATCATCCGGGCAAAGATAGAATAC
>CAJOKY010000192.1 GCA_905235425.1 uncultured Selenomonadaceae bacterium | reverse complement strand
AATGATATTTTCAGCAACGCCGTTAATTTTCTTCCACAGCTTGACGGGTCTTTCTTCTGCGTTGAGTTCAATTTTAATTTCCGGCAAGTCAAAATCTATCGAGCCGCGTTCATGCCGAATTTTTTTCCTCAGTTTGTAAATCTCAAAAAGCGTATTTATATTGTCCGCGCAGTTTGCAAGTTCGGACGTGTCGCCGTCAATAAATTTTTGCACCTGCGTATAGCTAAGGCGGCGGAAAACGTGAATAACGGTAGGAAAAATTTTGTGCGCGATAATTTTACCTGCATTGTCAAGCGTCATTTCGCAAGCCATAGCAAGACGATCTACGCCGGCATTTAAGCTACAAATACGAAAGTTCAACCGGCAACATCGGTACAACGCGGTCAACGGGATAAATGCTCGTACCGCGTTCAAACGCCTCACGGTCAAGCGCGGTATGCGGCTTAACGTAGTGACTGACATCGGCAATGTAGACGCCGAGAAAATATCCGCCGTCAATTTTTTTGGCAAAAACTCCGTCGTCAAGGTCTTTGGCATCTTCGCCGTCAATAGTAACTATTTTTAAATTTCTTCGGTCAATGCGCCGCGCAATTTCATCAGCGCTCGGTACAATTTCAAGCCGTGCCGCTTCTGCCAAAACTTCATCGGGAAATTTTTCAAATACGCCGTGACTGCGCAAAATCGCGGTAATGTCACTGCCGACATCTTTTTCAGCGTCGATAATTTCCAAAATCTCGCCGTTACATTTTTTCCAATCGGTAATTTGCACGACAACTTTAGCTTTACGCCGCTTGACATTGTGCCAATATTTTTTATCGTCGCATTTAACGTGAATTTCCAAATTAAATTTATCGTCATCCGGTTCAGCCCAAAATAATTTGCCGCGATTTTTCAGCTGACAAATAAAAATATTTTTGCCGTGCTCCGTGACTTCAACAACTTCGCCTTCGCGCTTTTCGCCGCAATCTGAAATAATGCGAACACTCACGCGGTCGCCGTGCATTGCAGGTCCAATATCTTCCGCCGCAATAAAAATATCCTTGCCGCCGTCATCGGGCGTGACAAATGCAAAGCCGCGCAGATTGACGCTGATTTTTCCCGTAACATAGACAGGACTTTTTCTTAATTTCGGATCGACAATGTACCAATCATCGTACTCGTCGACATATTTTTTGCGTCTGCTCATTGCAACGATACGACGGCGAATTTTGCCGTTGCCTCCGCAGTTACCACGTCGTCAACCGTTGTAACCGTCGCGCACATTGTGATTATGTGTTGGCGTTGGGATTCTTTCCACGCGGAAATTGTAAGTTCTTGTTCAATCGGCGTAGGATGGCGGTAACGAACTTCAAGGCGTCCCGTCATTGCCTGTTCGTCGTAAAATTCTTTTATGTAGGTACACATAGCTTCATCAAGCATTGTCGCCACAATGCCGCCATGAGCCGCGCGTTCGTAGCCTTCATATTCACGCGCCAAAGTTTTTTTTGCCGTGACTTTTTCTTCTTCTTTAGAAAATTTTAAATGCAAGCCGACGGGATTTTTTTCACCGCAGGCAAAGCAGTAATCATCTGTGTTTTGTGCCATAATATCTCCTTTTTAGGTTTTAGGAGGTAGAGGGTAGGAGGTAGGAAGTAGGTTTCCTACAATCTACAATCTACAATCTACTCCACAATCTACAATCTACTCCCTACTCCCTGTTCCCTAATCCCTAGTTAGGGGGTAGAGGGTAGGAGGTAGGAAGTAGGTTTCCTACAATCTACAATCTACTCCCTACTCCCTGTTCCCTAATAAACTCTAAAACTTTATCAAATATAAAATCCCGCCCATCAGTAAGCGGTATTAAATGTCCGCCGTATGAAATCGTTACAAGCTGCACCGTTTTTGACGCTACGGAACTTCGTAAAAATTCCGCACTTTCAAATTTTGCCGTATTGTCATTTTCAGCGTGCATAATCAAAATCGGCGTCGTAATTTGCGGCAAAAGTTTTTTCACCTCGTCAAGCAACGTCAAAAATTCGTGTACGCATACAAGCGGAAATTTTCTGTATGTCTTATTGACGGCAGGCGGAACATTTTTTAACTTTCTGCGCGGCTTAACGATAAATAAACCTTCGCACTCACTGCGCGGCGGCAACCTTTCAATATGAAAATGGTCGTTTATAAAAATCGGCGGCGATAGCGTAATAAGTTTGTCAACCGCTTTAAATGCGGCAAGTTTCAAAGTTAAAAGTGAGCCCATTGAGTGACCGACTACAAAAATTTTATCGCAGAAATTTTTCAATAATGCATAGCCGTCAAGCACAGAATTAAACCAATCGTCGGCATTTTTACGGCTTAAATCTATTTCATTCGTGCCGTGACCTTCAAGGCGTACGCCTAAGACAGTAAAACCTGCGCGGTTTAAAAATTCGCCGAGCGGCAAAAGTTCAGCCGGTGAACCCGTGAACCCGTGAATTAAAAGTACGCCGGATTTTTTGCCGCCAAAAAAAAACGGCTCCGCACCTTCAATTATCAACTTGAAAATTCATCCCTTTTTAGCTGTTAGCTTTTAGCCGTTAGCGATTATCCTTTAGCTGTTAGCTGTCAGCTTTTAGACTACTTACTACTCACTACTTACTACTTACTAATCACGAAGTCATTTTGGCGATGATAAGCGTAATTATGCCGAAAAGTATTCCAAGCACTACGGTAGCGCGTGCCAAAAGTGCGTCCATACCGCGAACTTTGCCGGTAAAAACCGTATCCGAGCCGCCGTCCATTCCGCCCATACCTGCCGATTTAGCCTCTTGACCGAGTATTGCGCCTATAAGTGAAATTGCAATTATCGCGTCCAATACCATTAAAAACGTCAACAAATTTACCAACTCCGATTAATCGCTGTCATTAAAAATTTTTAGTGATTATACCACACGTTTCAAGTTTTGCAAAATCTGTAGCAAATTTGAAAAATTTTTATCCTTCCAAAAGTCCAATCGCGGCATTAATCACAGCGTCCGGCTTAATGTTATAAAGACAATTCGGCGCAGGATATGACGGACATTTTTCAGGCGGAATTTTGCAGGGACAGCAAGGCTCATTGCTTGTAAGCGAAATGGCATTGGGATTAATCGGACGCCAGCGAGTGACGGGAGTACAGCCAAAAATCGTAATCATTTTAACGCCGGTAGTTGCGGCAATATGCGCCGAGCCGGTGTCAACCGTGATAAATAAATCCGTGCGTCTAAAAATTTCTGCCAAGTCGGTAAGCGACGTTTCACCGCAAAAATTGTAAACTTCCGCCTTCATACCGCTGATAACTTCGTCGGCGTAGGATTTATCGGAAGGCGCACCGACAATGAAAAATTCGGCGTCGTACCTTTCAGCAAGCGCGTTGACAACTTCGACAAAATATTCTTTAGACCAAGTCTTAAGTTCAAAAGTCCCCTTGACGCAGAGCGCGATTTTAAATTTTTCACGCGGAAAGTAGGCAAGCAACTCTTTAGCCTTAGGCGAAAAAGTTTTTGGAAATTGCGGCGTTCCATGTCCTTCGATATTAAAAAATTTGCGTACAATTTCTTGATACGTCTCGGCTTGATGAGTTTGATTAAGGTCGTGCGTAATTTTTACAACGTCGGTGTAGAGAATCGTAACGCGGCTTTTATTGTTGTCAAAAACTTTAGAAGGTCCCACGCGAACGGGTATACCTGCCATAAAAGTTAAAAGCGCCGGTCGTAGTTTACGGTCAAATGAAATTGACAAATCGAATTTCCGCCGTTTAATTTCGCTAAGCATTTGGCGCGTCTGCTTAAACGTGCTGACTTTCGGCTTGTAGTCAAAAATTATCACGTCGTCAATTACGGGATTATTAATCACGGCGTCTTTAACAATCGCCTTGACGAGTGCGGTAATTTTCACGTCGGGGAAAGATTTTTTGATTAAGTCAAGCGCGGCAGTTGTAAGTACCACGTCGCCCAAATTGACGAGCATATTTACTAAAATATTTTTATACTTCATTTAGAGTGCTGTTAGTCTCCTTAAAATTAGCGATTAGCGGTTAGCGATTAGCTGTTAGCTTTTAGGTGCTAGAAACTACTTACTACTCACTACTCACTACTTACTAATCCCTACTCCTCCGTGACGTGCCTATTTTCCTTACCAAAATACCAAAGTTTAACGTACTTTGCCATAGTGTAAAAGTAATGGAAAAATGACAAAATAAAACCAATCCTGCCGTCAAGAAAGCCGCCGCGCAGAAAGTACATGCGAAACGCCGCCCAAAAAGGATGCGCTATCACGTCGAAAAAACTTGCGCGTTTACCGGCGTCAAACATTTTTTTAGCGGCAAGCGTCGTGTAAACATTGAATTTACCGAAGTAATGTTCCCAATCGCGATATGGATAGTGTACGAGATATTTTGATTTAGGCAGGTCAACTTCCTTGCATTGATGACAAATTTTTTGATGTACCAGCCCCGTGACATAAGTACCGGCTTTCGGCAAAAGGCGCGTCACGTAATCGGGAAACCAGCCGCCGTGTTTTAGCGGTTGTCCCCAAAAATAGCTTAGACGTGCCACGCGGTAAGCAAAATTTTTATCGTCTTCGCGCAGAATATTTTTTATTTCGGCGGCAAGTTCCGGCGTAACTCTTTCATCGGCGTCAATTATAAAAATCCAATCGCAGGCGGCTTGATTTACGGAGAAAGTTTGTTGAGCGCCCCAATCACCGTTCAAAGCGCGTTGAATCACCCGTGCACCGAGACTTTTGCAAATCTGCGCGGTATTGTCCGTGCTGAAGTCGTCGATAACAATAACTTCGTCGGCAAAATCTTTTACACTTTTGATACACGCGCCTATAAATTTTTCTTCATTTTTCGCCAAAATTAAAACAGAAAGTTTAGCCATATTCTAATCCCTGTTCCCTCATCCCTGCTCCCTAATACCTAAAAATCTTTTTGCAAGAATTTCTGCAACGATATTGTCAACCGGTACCGGCGGCACTTGCATTGATACCGGCAGGAGTCTTCGCCAACCTCGCGGAGGATTCTGTACCCAATATTCGCGCCGCGCTTCTTCAGTAGTAAATTTTTCGTCGATTATTGTCACGGGCAAATTTACCGCACGAAGTTTTTTTTCTGCGTCAAGGTGCGTCGTACCGTTGCCCAAAATTATCCGTTCAATGTCAAACTGCGCTGAAAGTTTTTGTATCGCCGCATCAAAATTTTCAGTAGGTATAACTTCACTGAATTTAACTTCACCGACAGAATTTAGCACTGCAACGCCGCATTTGTCTCTGCCGGGATCAACGCCCATTATCATTAAATTTTTCCTTCTTAAGCAAAGTAATTTTACCACAAAAAAAGTAGAGGGCAGAAACCGATAGCCGAGTTCTGCTCTCCAACGTCGTACAAAATTTTTAAACGAATTACAATTCTGCCCAAGAAAAAGGACCGAGTGTCGCAATACCGGCTCTGCAAAATTCGCGTACCAAGTAATATTGCACGGTATTTTTCATAAGCGGATATTTGAACTGCGCAGGGTGGAAAAAATCCAAAATCATCTTGTCTTCCCAACGGTAAACGTCTTTAGCAGCTGTCTTGAGTTCATCTTTGTAGAAGACGAAATCGCGTTTACGTCTGACTTTGCCTTCTTCGTCTTCAGGACGCTGCCCCGTAACGCATTTGAATGTATTGCAACAAAGAATTATGTCAGGGTTTATAAGTTCAATTTCTTTTCTAAGTTCTGTGGCATCTTCATGGGCAAATCTTTTAAGCATCTCGTAATCTGGAACAAGTTGTCCGTCGCTTTTTTTAACATTGACAATGGCTATTGCACGAATCAAATCGTCTTTCTGCTTAAAGATAGGTTTTTTAACGTACGGTACGGGATCAAACATAGCGTCGTAAACTGCTTGTACCCATATGGCAAATTTGAACATTAATTTTGTGAAAGCGCCTTTTTCATTCCATATTGCGGCAAGGTCTACGCCGTCGGGATTTTTCTCGACATCGGCATAACCGCCTGCCTCCGGCATAAGAAAACAAATTTTCGGCTCTTGTTTATTCCATTTATCGGGATTTACTATTCCGTCACGAACAAATTTACCGTATGGCGGCTCGTGAGTAATCCCGTAGGGTTCACCTGTAGAAAGTTTTTTTGCGTGCTTTTCTGCCCATTTATCAAAGAGTTTTTCTAACTTCGGCGTCTGATAGCCCATAGTATACGCCTCCAATTCTATTTGAAAATTTTCACAATGAATTTTCGCACAAAAACTTTATCGCGTCAAGAAGATTTTAAATTTACTTTTTCTTTGGATTAGGATTTACTTTTTCTTTAGCGTATTGATTTACTTTTTCTTTGGCGCAAAGAAAAAGTAACAAAAAGAAACATGGCGCGGATGTAGTTCGCTTACTTTGTCAGTAGTTTTAATTTTGACGTACGCAACAAGGTTACGGAATATTTTGCGTTGACGTACGCAGCTCAGGTACATCCGCGCCGTTTTTTATTCGGATTTTATTTTAAAATACTTTCCAACCGTAACTAAAAAATCGGTGAAGAAATACTCCACCGAAAATTTTTGCCGAGTGTATTTTGAGACGGCTATTTTTTTTGTCTTTCGCAAACTTGATTACCTACCG
>CAJOKY010000191.1 GCA_905235425.1 uncultured Selenomonadaceae bacterium | reverse complement strand
GTTTGCATAACCGGTAGCTGTAAAATTCTTTTGGATAACGGTCACGAAAAAAAAATTGTACACCTTGAAAAGCCGTATGAAGGCTTGTACGTTTCAAATGATATGTGGCGTGAGATGTACGATTTTTCAGAAGGCGCCGTGTTGCTTGTCTTTGCGTCCGAGCTTTATGATGAAAGTGATTATATCCGCGACTACGACGAATTTTTAAATTTGGTAAAAATCAAAGACAGTAAAGTTGCTCCTACCCCCCCCCTTGCCGGTTGACACTTGCCGGAAAAAATTACTCTGCATTTACGAAATATTTTTTTACTGCGTATGGCGACAATTACGGAAAAGTGATTGCTGTCGAAAGCTTGAAAGATATTCCCTTTGATATCAAGCGCGTTTACTATATGTACGATACAACGGCGGGGGTTGTACGCGGCAAGCACGCTCACCGAAATTTGGAACAGGTTTTGATTTGTGTTAGCGGCAATTGCAAAATTTCATTTGAAGACGGGCGCGACAAAAAAGTTTTTATGCTTGACAAACCTAACGAGTGGCTTTACATGCCGAAACATATTTGGGGTGAACAGTTTGATTTTTCAGAAGGCACGGTGTTGCTTGTACTTGCCTCCGAGCTGTATGATGATAGTGATTATATTCGCGACTACGACGAATTTTTAGAATTGGTGAAAGGTAAAAATGAAAATTGATTTAGCGATTTTGAACAGGCAATTTGAACTTTATCAAGCCGAATATGAACAAGCCGCGTTGAAAGTTCTTCGCGCAGGTTGGTACATACTCGGTCGTGAAGTTGCGGCGTTTGAAAAGGAGTTTGCAGATTATATCGGCGGCAAATTTTGTATCGGAGTAAATTCCGGCTTGGACGCCTTGACTTTATCTGTACGCGCTTTAGGCATAGGTGCAGGCGACGAAGTTATTGTACCGGCGAATACGTACATTGCGACGGTGCTGGCGATAACTGCCAACGGTGCGACGCCGATTTTTATTGAGCCGGACGAATTTTATAATTTGGAGGCTGATAAAATTGAATCAGCCGTCACGTCGAAAACTAAGGCGATTATGGTTGTGCATTTGTATGGGCAGGCGGCATGTATGGATAAAATCTGCGCGGTTGCCGAAAAATATAATCTCAAGCTTATTGAAGACTGCGCACAATCTCACGGCGCGAAGTTCAAAGGCAAGATGACGGGAACTTTCGGTAATGCGGGCTGTTTCAGCTTTTATCCTACAAAAAATCTTGGCGCATTTGGCGACGGCGGCGCAGTTGTTACGAACGATGAAAACCTTGCCGTGACGCTTAAAATGCTTAGAAATTACGGCAGTGAAATTAAGTACCACAATAAGCTTGAGGGCGTAAATTCGCGGCTTGACGAAATGCAGGCGGCTCTTCTGCGTGTGAAACTTTCGCACCTTGACGCACTTAACGCCGAGCGTAAAAAAATTGCCGACAGATTTTTAAGCGGCATAAAAAATCCGCGCTTAATTCTGCCCACCACCTGCGCGAGTTCCGAGCACGTTTATCATCAATTCGTGATTCGTACTGAAAAGCGCGACGAATTTAAAAGATATCTTGAAGATAACGGCATTAAAACGGTGATACATTATCCGATACCGCCGCACCTTGCCGAATGTTACAAGCGGCTGGGATATCAGCGCGGCGATTTTCAGATAACAGAAAAATATTCCGACGAAGTTTTAAGCCTGCCGATGTTTAACGGTATGACGGACGAAGAAATTAATTTTGTGATTGAGGTTTGTAATGGGTACGATGCTTAGGAAATTGGAAAACCGCGACGTTACGGGTATGCTTGAATGGATGCACGACGAAGTGGTAGCCAAAAATTTCAGATTTGATTTTATGTCAATGACGCGTGAAAAGGCGCTTAATTTTATTGCAGACAGTTTCACGGACGAAAATCAGCACTTCGCCATTGTTGACGCGCAGGACAATTACATAGGGACGATTAGCCTTAAAAATATTTCTGCCGTCGATAACAACGCCGAGTATGCAATAGTTTTGCGTCGTGCATTTTGGGGCAAAGGCTACGCGCAGAAGGCGACGGCTGAAATTTTGGACTACGCATTTAATACGCTGAACCTGCACAAGGTTTATTTGAATGTTTTGGATGAAAATGTTCGCGCCAATAAATTTTATCAAAAGTGCGGCTTTGTATTTGAGGGAACATTTAAAGATCATCTGCGCCTGCCGGCAAGCGGGGGGGGGTATGGAACTCTTTGCTGGTACGCGATAATTAACGGACATAAAAAGAGCGGCAATGATAAATTTGGCTAAGAACTTTTCTTACTGAAAAATTTATCAATCAGCCGTTTGTTTTGATGTTTGACAGATGACGGCTGATTTTTTTTGTATAAAAATTTTGGAGGTGTAGACTTTTGCCAAAGAAAAAGTTACTACTTACTCATTGTGGACATTCAGAAGTGCCTTTAATCATTGCGGCAAAAAATTTAGGCTGGCATGTAATAACTACAATAGGAAAATTTAAGTCTGTCGGTAATTTTTTTGCTGACGAAAATTTTGTCGGTGATTTTCATGACAAGGACTTTATTTATACCCTGGCAAAGGATTTAAAAGTTGAGGCTATTGTTTCGGGCTGTGAAGATGCTGCATATTTGTCTGCGGCATACGCTTGCGAAAAATTAAATTTGCCCGGTCATGATTCATATGAAAATGCGAAAATTATTCATAATAAAAAGCTTTTTCGTGATATTATGCGCGAATTGGATTTACCTACACCAAAATTTACAATTTGTAAAAAGCTCGAAGAGATTCAGCGTATTAGAAATGAAATTAGATTCCCACTCATTGTTAAGCCAACAGATTTAAACAGCGGTACTGGTTGTACAATCTGCCATAACGCTAATGATTTAAATGTAGCCTTTATCAATGCCGCACAGGTTACAAAATATCCTGAAATAATTTTTGAAGAGTATATTCAAGGTACAAATCATGCGGCAAATGTTTTTTTTCAAGATCAAAAAGTTGTTCATTATTTTTTCGACAATGAACAGTACTACAAAAATCCGTATTTGGTAGCCGGAGCAAGTTCACCTTCAAATCTTATGCATTACACAATGGAGCAAGTATGTTCCTACCTTGAGAAAATAGCAGATAAATTAAAATTGGTTGACGGAATGTTTCATGTTCAGTTTATAGTTGATTCTCAAAGTACGCCATACCTTATTGATCCTTGCAGACGTATACCGGGCGGACTATATATTCTTTTTGCACAATATGCAAGCGGTTTTAATGTTGCCGAAAATGTTATACGTTTTGAAACGGGCGAACATACATTAAATTTTTCTGATAAGACGTATAGAAAAATTGTTGCTCGTGAATACATAATGGCTGATAAAAGCGGAATCATAAAAAACATAGACATAGATAATTCTGTTGCCGAAAAAATTTTCGACCGATTTATTTGGGCTAAAGAAGGTGATGAAATTAAAAATCCCCTTACATATAAGGCGGGAATATTGTTCATGGAATTTGAAAATTTTCATGAAATGAAGGATATCTTAACAAATTTTTACGAGAAAGTTCGTATTGAAATAAATTAAAGAAGGAGATTTTAATTTGAATAAAAAAGGAGAAATTTGTATTGGCATGGCAGGAGCCGGAAGAGCTACAGAATTGCATATGAATGCACTAAAAAGATTTGGAGGTCTGCCGGTATGTAGAAAACATATTATTGCCCGAAGATGGGAACAAGTTTCTGATGCTAAGGTACGTTTTGAATTTCAAAAGGCGTCCTTGAATTTTCAAGATTTATTGGACGACGAAGAAATTGACGTTATAGATATTTGTACACCGCCTTATGTTCACGAAGAAATGATAATTTCTGCTATGCAGGCAGGTAAACACGTCATTTGCGAAAAGCCATTATGCGGATATTTTGGTATAGTTGGAGAAAATGAAGATATTGGAAATCGTATCACAAAATCCCAAATGTACGATGAACTTTTAATTTCACTGGAAAATATAAAAAAATTGGTTAAGTCCTCCAATAAAAAATTTATGTATGCCGAAAATTTTATTTATGCGCCTTCAGTAAGAAAGTCTGCGGAGATTATTGAAAAGAAAAAATCGAAAATTTTATTCATTAAAGGTGAAGAAAGTTTAAAGGGCTCAAGCTCACGTGTGGCAGGGAAATGGAATCAGACAGGCGGCGGAACTTTTATAAGAACAGGGGCGCATCCTCTATCAGCAGCACTTTGGCTTAAACAGATTGAAGGTAACGCGCGAGGAGAAAAAATAGTAATTGAAACTGTTATGGCTGATATGGCTCGTATTACTCCTTCATTAAGTGAATATGATCACCGGCATATAGCCGCATATCCTGAAGACGTAGAAGATTTTGGAGTAGTTATAATTACATTTTCAGACAGAACCAAAGCCGTTATAATGGCTACAGACACTCTTTTGGGGGGTAGTAAAAATTGCATTGAACTTTATTGCAATGACACCGTTATAAACTGTAAATTGACAATGAGCAATTTAATGGAAACGTATTTTCCAGATGAAGATCGTCTGGAAAATGTATACTTATCAGAGATGTTGCCTTTAAAACTTGGCTGGAATTCTGTTGCTTTGGATGATGAAATTATACGCGGTTATGCAGATGAAATGAAAGATTTTATGGAGTGCATTTATTATGATAAAGAACCGCAATCTGATTTTGAAATTGCATATAACACGATTAAAGTTATTTATTCTGCGTACAAATCTGCAGAATTGAGACACAGTGTCTCCATATAATAAAAATTTTTAGAGTATCGTAGCCGTTATCGTGACGGCTATTTTTTTTGAAAAAATTTACTCTGCGCGGTGAAAATTTTCTTGCAACTTTCGCGCAGTTTATTATAAAATTTAAACATATAAGAGATATTTTTTAGGAGAAAATTTTTTTAGGGAAGTGAAGGATATGGC
>CAJOKY010000190.1 GCA_905235425.1 uncultured Selenomonadaceae bacterium | reverse complement strand
GAATTAAGAATTAAGAATTAAAAATTGACTACTTACTAACTCACTACTCACTACTTACTACTTACTAAAAAGGAGCTTTATGGACGAAAGAATTATTGCGACGGACGAACAAAGCGCCGACGATTGGCAGTACAGCTTACGTCCGCGCAGATTGGCAGAATACATAGGACAGGATAAGGCTAAACAAAATTTATCTGTCTTCGTAAAGGCGGCAATGTCACGGCGTGAGGCGCTTGACCACGTTTTACTTTATGGTCCGCCCGGACTCGGTAAAACCACTTTGGCAGGGATTATCGCAAATGAATTAGGCGTGAACTTCCGCCCTACTTCCGGCCCCGCTATTGAAAGGTCCGGCGATTTAGCCGCCTTGCTTACGAATTTGCAGGAGCGCGACGTTTTATTTATCGACGAGATTCACCGGCTTAGTCGGCAGGTTGAAGAAATTTTGTATTCGGCTATGGAAGATTTTGCGCTTGACATTATAATTGGCAAAGGTCCCAGCGCGCGCAGTATTCGCCTTGACATTGCGCCGTTTACATTGATTGGTGCAACTACAAAGGCAGGCGCATTATCCCCGCCGTTACGTGACAGATTCGGCGTCATTTCGCGGCTTGAATATTATTCGGTCGACGCGCTTAAAGAAATTATCACCCGCGCCGCGCAGATTCTTCATATAACGATTGACGCTGAAGGCGCTGAAGAAATTGCCCGCAGGTCTCGCGGTACGCCGCGCATTGCCAACAGACTTTTGAAAAGAGTTCGCGATTTTGCAGAGGTTGAAGGCACTGCGAAAATTTCTGAAGAAGTTGCCGCCCGTGCATTGCAAGCGCTTGAAGTTGACAGCGCGGGGCTTGATCATACCGATAGGCGTATGCTTGACGCCATGATAAAAAAATTTCGCGGCGGTCCCGTTGGTCTTGAGACTATCGCCGCGTCTATCAGTGAAACACGTGAAACTATTGAGGATATTTACGAACCCTACCTTTTGCAACTCGGCTTTATCATGCGCACGCCGCGCGGTCGCGTCGTAACTGAGGCAGGTTACAATCATTTGGGCGTGACTTATCCGGGTACAAAGACTGTTCAACAAAAACTGTTCGACTTTGAAGATTAATTTTTACCGCTCGTCATCAATCCAAATTTTGGAAATGTCGCGCGGTATTTTTTTCGCGCTATTGCAAACGCGCCGGATTGTCACTGCGCCCAAGCAGATAATCGGTTGACACGTTAAAAAAATCAGCAAGCTTAATGACAGTATCAAGCTTAGGTCTAGCAGTACCGTATTCAAAACGTTGTACAGATACAGAAGTTACACCAATTCCTTCGGCAATCGCTTTTTGAGTAACACCATTCTGTAAACGAAGTTTTTTCAGTCGTTCATTCAAAATCATTTCTATAACTCCCCAAGTACAAAAACTGTTCGACTTTGAAGATTAATTTTTACTGCTCGGCATCAATCCAAATTTTGGAGATGTCGCGCGGTATTTTTTTAAATTCAATTTTATATTTTCTCAAAAATTCTTCGTCTACCGCGCAACTCTCGGCAAAAATTATATACGAATCTGCGCGGGTTCGCATCGTACCTAAAAAATCCCTGTCCAATATGCCTTCATAAAAATAAAATGCCGTGCCTTCATACACGCCTAAAAATGCCGCGCAGTCTTCGGCATTGGGCTTTTCATACGGCGTCGAAGTTTCCATAGCCCACACGTAGCCGCGTATGTCTTCAATATCGACGTCGGGATTTATGTCACCTTCCACAAATAGCGGCTCGCCTAATTCATAATAATCAAAATTTCCGCCGACACGTCGCACGCGCTCCGCAGTTATCGTCTCGGCGTAAGGTTCCATTTCTATCAATATAAAATGCCGATTGCCGCCGTCCGCCGCATTGAGATTTATAACGGCATGGGCAGTTGTGCCGCTACCTGCAAAGGCGTCAAGTACGAGGGAATTTTTATCCGATATGGTTTGAATTAATTTACCAATCAAACGTGAAGGTTTTGCAAAATCAAAAGCATATTGTTTGCCGAGAATTTTATGAAGTTCTTCGTTGGCATCTTCATTTGTACCCCAACCGCCATTATTTAAATTCTCATCATAAGTAAATGTTTTTTCAGACCTACCATCCGCGCCGACTCTTAATAACAAATCCTTCAGCATTTTTATTCGCTGTTCATTTACGATTCTTCTAATGTAATGATCTTGAGTTAAATAAAGTAAACGTTTTGTTGCAAATTCATCAATCGAACTCTGCTGATAAATCCAATTACTATCAACCCGTACATCAAATTGCAAAATACCGTCTTCAATTATTGCCGTGTCCAAGTATATCAATTCCATATTACCGGCGCTTATTCTTGTATTAGCTTCAATTTTATAACTTTTTTCTTTATACTTGCTCGGCGTTCCTTTGGGAATAATTCTAATGCCACGAGGATTAGTTGTTTTAATACAAGGATAAGTTTCAGTGTCACGATTAATTGCTCCGATTAATCCACCGAATGAATTTGTTGATTTACAATAGACCAAAATATATTCTTTAATATTGGTTACCGTTTTTGAAAGAAATGCTCCTTTTTTCTTTTTCTCCCAAACAAGTTGAGCTACAAAATTCCGAATGCCAAAAATTTCGTCGCATATTAATTTCAAGTTGGCAACTTCATTATCGTCAATGCTGATGAAAATGGCGCCGTCATCTGAAAGTAACTGCTTTAACAATTTCAAACGCGGGTACATCATACACAGCCACTTGTCATGCCGCGTTAAATCTTCGCCTTCACGACCTACAACTTGACCTAACCATTTCTGAATTTGCGGCGAGTTGACGTTATCATTGTACACCCAATTTTCATTGCCGGTGTTATACGGCGGATCAATGTAAATGCATTTAATCTTGCCTTCATAAAGCGGAATAAGCGATTTAAGCGCCGTAAGATTGTCACCGTGAATAATTTTATTGCCGGAGGGGTTGCCGTGCGTGTATAGGCGTTTCAGGGCGTGTACGGGGACTTTAGCGGCGAAGTTTACAACTTTTTCTTTACCAATCCAATTTAACGTCGGCAAAATTTTACCTCCTTACTTAACCTTGCCAACAAGCTCCGCGATATTGTTAAGCTTATGACGCTGTAAATATTTTTCCAAGTCAGCAATAATTTTCATCATAATGTTAGGGTCAGCGAAATTGGCAGTACCGACAGCGACGGCAGAGGCACCGGCTAAGAAAAATTCCGCCGCGTCCGCGCAGGTACGAATACCGCCCATGCCGATAATCGGAATTTTAACAGCGCGAGCAACTTGGTAAACCATACGAACGGCGACAGGCTTAATTGCCGAGCCGGAAAGACCGCCGGTAATATTGCCGAGCGTCGGTTTAAAGGTTTCAATGTTAATTTGCATGCCCATAAGCGTATTAATCAGCGACAGGCAGTCAGCGCCGGCAGATTCAGCGGCAAGTGCAATTTCGGTAATGTCCGTGACATTTGGACTAAGTTTGACAATAACCGGCTTATCGGTATTTTTTTTAGCCTCCGCCGTGACTTCAAACGCCGCCTTAGGATCAGTGCCGAAAATAATTCCGCCGTCTTTCACGTTTGGACAGGAAATGTTCAATTCCAATGCCGCCACGCCGTCAACATTTAAAAGCTTAGCCAGTTCGCCGTAATCTTCGACGCTTGAACCGCTGATATTTACGATGACATTCATATTGTATTTTTTAATGCGCGGCAGAATTTCTGATAAAAATTTTTCGACGCCGGGATTTTCAAGACCGATAGAGTTTAACATACCCATAGGCGTTTCAGCAATTCTAATGCCTTCATTGCCACTGCGCGGCTTGAGAGTAATGCATTTGACCATAACGCCGCCGAGTCTTTGAAGGTCTACGAAGTTTTCGTATTCTTCACCGAAACCAAAAGTTCCCGACGCGGCAAGTATCGGCGTATTCATTTTGATGCCGCAAATTTCAGTTTTTAAAAGTTCACTCATTCAAATTTCCTCAATCTGAAACTAATTCACGACCGATTTTATAAGCGTCTTCGCACTGCGCCGCCCAATTTTTTTCGCGGTATGCAAATTTCTCCTCTGCATTGAAAATCGAAGACTCGTACTTTGAATAATCTTTAAACTGCACGGTATTGAAAGCGTGCAAAATTTTAGGTTTAACGCCTAAAATTCTTTCCGTGAAACCTTCGTACATACCGAAACGTTGCGCCATACTGAATTGATCCCAATGACTTTCGGTCATATTCATGGTGTAGAAAAAGGCGCTGGGAAGTTTTTTTGGAAATACGGTCGGAATTTCGGCGCTGTAAATGTAGTTTGAGAAGAAAAGGCGCTCAATGAAGGCTACCATACCTGCGGAAATGTTCATAAAGTAAATTGGCGCACCCATAATAATGGCGTCTGCGGCTTTAACAGCCTCAAGTACCGGCGACAAGTCGTCTTTCATCGCGCAGGTACCGTGCGGCTTGCTTTTCATCTTGCAGTAAAAGCAACTGGTACAGCCTTTGAAATTCAGCGCGTACAGATTGATAATCGCGGCATCTGCACCGGCGTCCTGCGCACCTTTAGCGGCGTTTTTGAGAAGTTCAGCCGTATTGCCGTTTTTACGTGGACTTCCATTGACAAGAATAATTTTTTTCATTTTTTAAGCTCTCCTATAGCAGGGGGTAGGGAGTAGAATGTAGGAGGTAGGGGAGGAAAATCTACCCTCTACTATCTACCCTCTACAATCTAATTCCCCAAAATATTTTCCGGCTCTATGAAGTCACGTGCATCAAATACGGGGCCGTCCTTGCAAACTTTTTTACGCCCATTCACCGTTTCAATCGAACAGCTTAAACACGCGCCAAGACCGCAAGCCATACGCCGTTCAAAACAAATTTCACAGTGCAAGCCGCCGGCAATAGCCTCAAGCGCCGTGCCGTACATCATAACGTCGGGACCGCACGTATAAACCGCAGAATATTTATCGGAAGACAAAATTTCCGGCAGATAATCCGTTGCAAAACCTTTCCGCCCGTAATGATAACTGCCGTCGTCCGTCGTGACAAAAATAATATCTACTGCAGGCAAACGTGCAAATTCT
>CAJOKY010000189.1 GCA_905235425.1 uncultured Selenomonadaceae bacterium | reverse complement strand
TCCTATTTTCTTTATGGAAATGCCGTTTTGACTGTCCAAATCTTCTATGTACCAATTTCCTTCGGCGTAATTTAAAACTGCGTGTTCAACATCAATCATTGACGCATAAGGCGTTTTTCCTAAGTCTATGTCTACATAATTTTCGCCTATATCTTTTCCTATTATTGCTGACGTTCTACCATACAGTTCCCACAAAAAAATACTTTCACCGTTTTTATTCAGCAAAGAAATTTGGGTTATCGGGTCGGCATTGGGATGATTTAGCGCCGTTTCCATTTCTAGAAATTTTTCATTAGTAAACGAGCGATACAAGGTATAAGCGGAATGCACAAAGACAATTACGCCGAAAATTATTAATGGTATTTTGGCAAATGTCGGCAGTTCGCCTGTAAAAACTGTCAGCGATAAAAATACGCCGCATATTCCGATTAACGCCGTATATAAATCATAACGTGTCATTTAACTTTAAAGCCCATAAATTTTTCAAAAAGGTCCGTCGTGTCAAGCGGATTTTTCTTCTTCCTGTCACTTGCGAAGGTATTCAGCTTGTCTTCGTTGGTAACTTCCTTAGTTTTTGGATTAAAGCCGAAAAAACTTTCAAAACTGCTGTGAATATTTTCAAAATCCACTTTGTCGGAAGTTGGTGCACTACTTTGACGTTGCGAAGTACTTTGACGTTGCTTTTGCCCACTCTGACTTTGTGTAGTGGAGCCTGTCTTTGCAGAAGTTTTAGACTCGGCGTCAAGCTTTTTGTTGTAGTCAATTCGTGCCACTTCGTCTGAAAGAGTTGTGTACGCAATATTAAGCTCTTTCATTTTTTCTTCGGCGACTTTTATATTATCACGATTTAAATCAGGATGCCACTTTTTCGCCAATGCTTTGTAGGCTTTTTTTATATCTTTAATTGTAGCGTCCCGATTCACGCCCAGTATTTCGTAGTAATTCATAATTTTCCGTTTCCTAAAAGAAAGGACGGCTAACATTTACAATCAGCCGTCCAAAGTAATCGGTTAAAAATTCTTATTCAGAAAAGCCGCCGGTAACTTTAACGTCAGCGAGTTTATTTTTCATCTGCTGGAGTTTAAGTACAAATTCGCCGATACCGTCAGCATTATCAAAGTTTTCGGAGTAGTCTACTATAAAAGCGTTCGGCATTTCGTATTGACGCGTCACAATGCCGCCGCTTTTTACTTTGAGTGTGATGCTACGATAAGCCTCTTTCTTTTCGGAAGGTACAACCGACCATTCCATAAGTTTTGCGGTACTGTCTGCCGCAGTGCCTGCCGATGCAGTATCCGCCATAATCTTGCCGATAACCGTCAACGTTACACCAACGTCTTTTGTGCGGGCGCGGCTGTCCTGCGGAATTTCAACCCTAAAAATTATCTTCTTGGTGCTTTCTTCTTCAAGTGTAATTGCGGGATCTGCCGTACTGAAAGCTAATGCCATTTATATCACCACCTAAGCTTCAAAATTACCCTTCAATTCAATTTTATCGGTTAAATCTTTCTTCTGCTTTAAAAGCAAAGTCCACGTGCCGACGCCTTCTTCGTCGTTCAAATCCTCCATATAGTCCATGACAAAAGCGTTGGGGTAGGTGTACTGACGAACTATTTGCCCGCCGCTTACAACTTGAATTTGAACATTGCGATAGCAATTCGCTTGATCCGAAGGCATTAACGCCCAATTAGCCAACTCAACTGTAGCGTCTTCAAGCTCTGCGCCGAGAGAAAAATTTATTCTGCCGGCAATTCTCAAAATTACGCCCAAATCTGTTGAACGCGCATTGGCATTTTCCGGCGTTTCTGAAATAAAGTTTACGGCGGTGAGGATACCTTCATTCATTTCAATATCTTTGCCGCCGGTGACTTTCAAACGAAATCCCATTAAAATTTCTCCTTTCAATCAAAATTTTAATTAAGAATTAAGAATGTAGAATTAAAAATTTTTTCCTTTAGTAGTTTTTAGGATGGATAACAGAATTTTTATCAGCTCTTCGCAATCTTTCAAAATGCCGGCGGCTTGAACTTTGGAGAGATAATCAGTTTTTTCTAAAAGTTTAATCCAATATTCGGTTTCGCCGGCTTCTTTAAGTGCAATGTGCATTTTAGAAAGGAAATCTGCTGTGGATTGTGCGCGAACAGCTTCATTGACATTAGCGCCGATACTTGTTCCGCTACGCAATAATTGCTTGGCTAAAATGTATTCCGATTTTTATTTCGTTAAATATTTGTACAGATTAACAATCCTCACAGCAAAAATCCATACTCTTACTGACAATTACATTTGATTCTTTCATTTTTAATTTTTAATTCTTAATTCTTAATTCAATTAAACGTGTTTTGTCGAGGTGGTGCGGCTAGTCTCAATCTCAAGATTCTTGACATTGCCGTTAAATGTAATGTTAAGAGTACAAATGCCGTTGTCTTCATCAATAAAGTAGTCAATCGCATCGCCTGTACCGATAATCGCGTTGAGTTTTTCGCGCTTATCAAGCCACTTGCTGGATTGAGAATTGGGATTGCTGCTGAAGAAACGAATAATTTTATCCTGCTTGAAGTCACTGCTCATATTGCGCAACATTCTTTCAATGTACGTCGTGACTTGAGTCTTGTAAATCGGTTCATATACGCCGTTTTCTTCGTCGTAGAGCAAATTGCGCGTCTTATAAACCATAATGTTGGTAACGGGAAGACCGTTGAAAACTGCATTTTCAGAGGAGAATACAAAGCCGAAACATTTTTTGTTAATTTCGTCTTTAATCGGCGCAGTAAAGCCGGTAATTTCCTTAGCAAGCGTCGTGTAAACCATCAGCGAATTATCGCCTTCTTCAAGGTCAAAACGTACGCCCGGCAATTCATTATCGATATTGTGGCGGAAGATCATTTTGAGATATTCGGGGTCTTGGTAAGCGGCAACAATACCTGCTGCAACGTACGCGGCTCCGACATATACGCCGTCAATCCAAAGTTTCATAATATCCTGCTTGGCTTGCGACATTTCGGCGAGATTATTTTCTGTAAGCGTCATTTTTGTATCAAGCACAACGCCGGATTTATCCTTAGGAATAATCGTGAAGTTGGGGAAACACGGAATTGCATATTCACTGAACGCTTTACTTGTAAGCGGCATGGATTTATCAATGTACTTGTCAATACCTTCAGTAGCCATAGCGTTGAAAGTATTTTTTTCGTGCGACGCGAAACTGAAGAAACATTGAATACGAAAATCTTTCAACACGTCGAGAATGCGCGTAAGCGATTCAATGGAATTTACGTCGGTGTTAATAGTTTCGGTGTTGCCTTTAAATCTCATACGCGACAATTTAGTTTTTCCGCTTGCCGCGAATGCTACTGACGGGAAAATTGCGTACCAAATCGTATGGTCGAAATTATTTTTGGCGTTTACCGTGTTAAGGTACGTTATCAAGCGCGGAATATTCGGCGTCTTAGCCATCATTTCGTTGCTGATATTCGTAATAAGCAGAGTCGGTTTCATGCCGCGCAGTTTTGAAGGATACTGTTCAAAGAAGAGACGAACGCCGAGAATCTTTTCAATAAGCGGCTTGACGGTTTTAATGAAGTCGTCTTTAGACTGCTTATAAAATTGCAGGTAGGCGTTATAGTTTTCAATTTCTTTCGCAACGTCAACCGTGCTGACCATAGTCGAAGGCAACGGGCAGAAAGTACGCGTGACAAGCGCTTTGACGTAATCGTTGTGATTGTCTTCGTTGAGAGCTACGTAATCGTCGCCGATAACTTCGATTAAGCCTTCATTAACCTTATCGTCGAGCGTGACAAGCGCGGTAGATTTTTCTTCTTTCGGAGCCTCAATAACTTTGAGTTCGCCGCCTTCGCCCATTGTAAGTACTCCGAGCGCCAAAGGTGTGGCATCTGCACCGCCGCCGCCGGAAGTTAAAAGCAAGCGCGTTTTAATATCTTCAATCGCAAGCGGCAGCATTGCCATGACGTTGTTGTAATTGACGCTGGCTTCTTCCATCATAACGTTAAGCTTGTCGCCGAGATCCAATTTCTTGGGGTCTTCGTCTTCAAGTTGCACGTACTGCGAATAGACGTAGCGCAATTCCTTACGATTTTGCTTAATATCTTCAATGATTTTGTGCGGTGAAATTAAATCCGTGAGATTTTCAAATTTAAAATCAACGTTAAGCAAACCCTGTGAGCGTTTTGTATCGACAAGCGTCAATAACATACGCAGAAAATCATTTTGCAAGTTGAGATGAATTTCCGTTAAAAGGTCATCCGGAATGGACTCCGGCTTTTTCAATGTGTACATAACCTTTTGATTGTTCGCATTGAAGAAAGAGTAAACGACGGGATCAAACTTTTCAATAAATTCATCAAAACTTTTCACGCTAAGCGTTTCAAGTATCTCTTGAACTTTTTCGTCGGAAAGGCTGTCAAAACCTTTAACATCACCGACCAACGTCAGCAAGTCCAATTTTTCGGGATTAATCTCCTCGAAAAGCATTGTGCCGTTTGTTTGATTAATAATTTTTGCCACAAACAAACCTCCCTCAATAAAATTTTATGTTGTACAACTATAATCAAAAATTTCTAAAAATCAATTAATTCGTTAAGATTTTAAAACAAATATTAAAATTTGTCAAAAAAAATTAATCGCTCTAAAATACTTTCTGCTAATTATACTCGAAAATTAAAAATTTATTAATGAAAAAAATTTTAGTATTAACATCAGCAAAATTTCTAAAGTGCAAACGTTTTCAAGGTAACTGTTTTTAAACACACTCTATAAATGCGACAAGGTTAAGTTATATGTTAAAAAATCTGTTCCCTAATCCCTGCTCCCTAATCCCTAAAACTCTTGACAATGGGCAGAGTTTTGATTATCATAGCGCATACAGTTCAAAGTTCACAGCCCCGGACGTTTGGACGTTCTTTAGTATGTACTCGGAGGAAAAATTTTTATGAAAGATACGTATATGGCAAAGCCCGGCAGTGTCGAAAAGAAATGGTATATAATCGACGCTGAAGGTCAAGTTGTCGGGCGTCTCGCGGCGGAAGTTGCAAAAATTTTGCGCGGTAAAAATAAACCGGAATTTACTCCGCACGTTGATACCGG